>NZ_JBEZNF010000017.1:0-211132 GCF_040653095.1 Streptomyces sp. NPDC048057 | reverse complement strand
TCGACGAGACGACCGTGAAGATGTCCAAGGAGATCGAGAAGAACGTCGAGGGCCTGGACAAGACGAAGAAGCAGAACGACCAGGACGACAAGAAGACCAAGGACGACATCGACCAGTGCGACTACCGCAAGCTGCGTCGTGGCGACGAGGTCCCCATGTACGTCCTCGCCAAGGACGGCACGGTGATGGAGCTGACGTCCTCCGGCAAGATGAAGCCGCTGGACGCCGACGACGACTCCGGCATCCGCGATCTGCTCGACCCGTCGACCGGCCGGGCCTGGCGCCCCAGCGACGCGGAGGAGCGCAAGGACATGCGCATCACCCAGCAGCACCCCGGCAAGGTCGACTCGACGAAGATCAACGCGTACAACGACCGCCTGGGGCACGCCACCCAGCTCGCCCGCAAGGCCCGCGACGACTACAAGACGAGCAACAACTACGCATCCGGCTACTACGTCGATCCGAAGACGGGGAAGCCGCTGATCCTCGTCGGCTACAGCCAGCAGGGACTGCATTCCGAACGCTCCATCGGCTACCCCCTCATCAACCGGGGGAAGGAAGCCGGTCTGCAAACGGTCTTCACCGAGCGGGGACCCTGCCAGAAGGGGTCGAACTGTGAGAAGTGGCTCGACAAGTACTTCGCCTCCAAGAACCCCTCCCTCACCGTGACTCACGCCGCCGACTACGATTCCTCGACCAAGGACGGGAAAGTGCGGAACAAACCGCATGCGGATTACATCGACGGCCTGAAGAAGAACCACGGGGTCTCATGACGCCCCCGGAACGAGCTCAGAAAGACCAGTGATGACCACTCCCCCGCATGTCACCCTCGATGACGTCGTCGCGGCCTTCGGCCTGGACGGCGTCGTCCTCTCCCCCCGGGTCCTGCCCACGGAGACACCGGACGCCGCCCAGGACGCCTTCGGGCTCTCGGAACGGACCTCCGCCTTCCTCAGCGCTGCCGGCCTGCCCAACGACTACGTCTTCCTCTCCCGGGCGGGCAACGGCCCGGGCCCGGACGCCACGACCGAGGACACCGTGCACCTCGGTCCGTGGACGGACGAGGACGACGTCGCCTTCGACCTTCCCGCGGAGTGCCGGAACTGGCTGCTGCTCGGACAGTTCCGCACGGCCTTCGCGGCGGTCGACCCGGCCGACGACCGCGTGTACGAGTTCTGGTTCGACGGCGACGGCACCCCCGTACCGATCCACCGCGACGTCGAGTCCCTGACCCGCTCCCTGATCGAGCTACGGAAGTTCTGCGAAGAACGCGAGGAAGACGAGGACCTCGCCCCGGACGAACTGCGCCGGCGGATCAGCGCCTTCGACGACCTCCCGTTCGGCGCGGAGGAAACCGAGTGGACGCGGATGCTGGAGGAGATCGAGGACGGCATCTTCTGACGGGCTGCGAGGGCGAAGGGCGTCCGCGGGCCTGAACGGCAATTCGTTGGACATGCCCCCGGGGCGAACGCCTAACCTGACCGCATCGCAAACCTCCCGGTGCGCCGGCTGCGGCTCCTTCACCTCTCACGTGACCAAAACACCGCATGCCGACTCGAACTCGGGAGGCACACGCTTCAGGGGTGCCCGGTGCGCAGTCGACGGGTACTTCGATTCGGGTTCGAGAAGACCGGGTTCGACTCCCGGAGGCCGGTTTCCGGCCGTGGTGTAGCGGCAGCACGCTAAACGTCCCGTCGCCGATCCGATCTCGGGCGCCCCCGAAGTGGCCCAGCGGGCCGCTTCGGCACCGCGTCGGCCGACCTGTCACCTCCCAGCCGTGTTTTCGACCTCACAGAGCGAGACTGCTGGCGCATGTCTTGCCCACGCTTGACTGAAAATTGCACCCCATCCTTCGGGCGCCGGAACGTTCGGTGGACCTCACCTATGCCGCACTTTCCGCAATGACCCCCAGCCCAACTCTTCGTGTCAGCAGCAACCTTGCGAACGCCAGGGGCGCCCGGCACCCCTGGCGCTCATTGTGAAGACTCTGGAGAGGAACTGACCCCTCATTATGGGACGGTCCGTCAGCACCGCTAGTATTGCGTGACCTGTCAACGACCCCGGGGGGAGGCGTAGACCATGTCGGCAAACGGGGACCGTTTGGGCGTGAATCTACAAAAAGCCCAGCACATCTCACGTAAACTCACCGACTTCGAGCGCCGCATCAAATCTCTGCGCAAGCGCCTGGAAAAGGCCGGCCGCAACACACTGGGCACCAGGGATCTGGACGACGCCTGTGACGACTTCCAGGACCGCTGGGACGACGGTCTCGAACGCCTCATGGAGGCCGCGAACGCCATCAGTGGCAACTTCGACAACGCGATGCAGGTGTACGCAGGCACCGATGTCGACGTGCGTGACCGCGTCCGCAGCGTCAGCTCCGTCAAAACCAGCACCTAGGGGTAACCGTCATGTCTTGGCGCGGCGTATTCATCGAGGACGACGCCTCTTGGCCGGGTCTCGGCTTCAATCCTGCGCGCGGCGAGGTCGTCGCCATCAACAAGCTCGCCACTGATCTGCGGGCCGTCGGCCGCGAATTCGACGAGCTGCACGAACTCGTCACCAACGTCGGCAAGGACCACGGCTTCTGGCAGGGCGAAGGCGCCGACGCCTTCCGCAAGAAGCTCGGCCAACTGCCCAAGTACCTCCAACAGGGCAACGATTCCATGAGTGCCGCGGGCCGTGCCCTGCTCTCCTGGCACGACACCCTGGAATCCCTACAGCGGCAGGCCGGCCCTCTGGAGTCGCGAGCGGTGACGGCCCGCCGCGACTGGGAAAACCTCGCCGGCGTCGCATCCTCCGCCAGAGCGAACGCCACGATCCCCACCGGCGATCCCGACACCGATCGCCAGCAGATCGACCGGGCGAAATCAGCCAATTCCGAGGCGGACGCGGCCAAGGAGAGGCTGGAGGCCCTGATCCGCCAGGGCGAGGAGCTGCACCAGAAGTGGAAGGAGGCCGCAGCCCGCGCCGCCCACGCCGTCCGCAAGGCCACCGACCTCGCTCCCGAGTCCATCGGCCTGTGGGACCGGATCACCGACGGCCTCAAGAACGCGATGCACGACTTCACCGACTGGCTCGTGAAGCACGCGGACACGCTGTCGAAGATCTCCAGCGGGCTCGCACTGGCCGCGGTGGCCGTCCAGGCGATCCCCGTGGTCGGCCAAGTGGCCGGCGCAGTGCTGGGCGCGGGCGCGGTCCTCTGCTCGGCGGGCGCGATGGTCGGTCACTACGCGGGCATGCGACGGGGAAACGGGTCTTCGTGGCTCGATCTGGGCGGCGACGCATTGGGGCTGCTGCCTGGCGTCGGGGCGATCGGGAGTGCCGGGAAGGCTGGGGGAAACCTGGTGATGGCCGGGGCTCGATTCGCCACCAGAGGCAACCCGGCGAAGATGGCCAAAAATATGGAGAATGTGGGAACCGCCATCAGGAAGGGCGGCCACGCGATCAACGACGGGACGCGAGCAGGTTTCGTTCAGGGACTGGTCGACAGGGCGGCCGTCCCGATCGCCGGAAAATTCGGCGTGACACTCGCCGAGAAGAGCGAGGCTCTGCGCAGGTTCCAAATCGGCTCGCAGTCCACGATTAAGAGCGGACTCTTCGTTTACAAGATGGTTGGCGGGTGACAGTTCCATGGGAAGCAAACCGGATCCACTCCAGGTGACTCTGGCGCGGATTCTCCCAGGGCAGCAGGTGCGAGGAATTTTCACGACAGAATCCGGAGCCAGCGAAGTCAGATACGGACTTCAACTATCCTTTTCCGACCGGCCGCGGATTCTCACCGATCGCGTCAATCCGTTCTTCTGGCTCGGGGACGCGTGGGCTGTGATCGTATACTTCTCAAATAGCCAGCCCAGGTGGCGGACAAGCGCCAAGCTGCCTCAAGACGCGGAGACCCGCGCCAAGTACCTCTCCGAGTCCCAGCACGAGCACGAGCAATTCGGCAACTGGGACAGTCTGGCGGGGATGATGCTGACGGGACTCCAGGGGCGCGCTCGTTGCATTTTCAGTAATCGGATCGTGGTGACGGACCAGGAACTTCTCGTGGTCGCAGTTTCCCTCAACAAGAAGCACGCGGAGATCACCTTCCGCGCGCCTCTGGCGAACATTGCGTGGACGCGTAGACCTCATCGCAAGAAGCATCGGATTCAGTTCGGCTTCATCGACGGTTCATGGCACACGCCAACTGTGCAGGGTGACTACTGCACCCCTCAAAAGTTCATGGACATCTTCCCGGAGACCCTGCCTCACACCGCGAAGATCCCTGACGTCCTCGCCGCCCCTCCCTCCGAAGGAATCGGGTCATGACCGACGGACCGGCGTTCGGAACCACGGTCGACCAAGTCTTCTTCGCCGACAGCCCGCTGCACGTCGGATGGGAAGTGCCCGATTTCTTCCACCACCTTCCTGTGCAGGCAGCCGACCCGGATGAACTCGGCAACGAGATAGCGGAGCTGGCCGCAGCGCTCTTCAGTGAGCGCAGCAACGAGGAGCAGTTCGACGCGGCCATGGTCTTCCTCGCCCAAACCGCGGAACTGATCGACGCCGGTGCGCAGTACGCCGGAATGTGCTTTGTCGACTTCGACGGCCGCCCTTCGATGGCCACGCTCGTGGCCCAACGGGTGGAGCGCGACGCGGGCGACCTGCGCGCCACCGCCGACACCATCGCGGGCCAACTGTCCCACCACGCACCCCAGGACGACGTACGGGTCGTCGAACTGCCTTATGGTCCGGTCGCCCTGCGCACCGGTCTGACCACCACGGCGATCCCGCCCGAGGTCTCACCGGACTCCATGCCCCACGAGGTGCCCCGCCGGTTCGTCCAGGCACACATCCCGCTCCCCGACGACCTCAGCGTCCAGATGCTGGAGCTGAGCACGGTCAGCGTCGAGGACTGGGACGCGTACGCGCGGATGTTCGGCGAGATACTCAAAACGGTCGAGTGGGCGACGGACGACGAACTGCGCACTGCACGTGAGCAGCGCGCAGCCGCGTCAGCAGCATCGGAACCGGACGACGAAGCGCGCCGCCACCTGGTGGCGGTCTCCTCCCGTGTCTGGGATCTGATCAAGACTCAGCAGCCCCGGGTCGGGATGAGCCCGGAACTGGACCGCATGCGCCTCGCCTTCTGCCCCACCTGTCGTGCGACCGGCAACGAGGCCCCGTGCACGCCCGAACACCTGTGGACCCTCGCCCCCGTGGAGGCGGCGGAGGCCGACCGTCTGACCGCCGACCTACAGGACCGTCTGACCGCCGAGGGCTGGACCTGGCCCCCCGGGCGCCCACCCCAGCCCGGCCACTGGCACGCCGCCCGCACCGCCCCGCAGCCCGCACGTCTCGCCTTGCGCCACTCCCCGGGCAGCACCGCCCTCCACGTCACGGTCACCCTCACCTGCCGACACCGAACCAATTGACAAGGCCCCGGACCATGATCGGTCCGGGGCCTTCGTGCTGGTGGGCGCGGACGGTTTCGAACCGCCGACATCTGCTTTGTAAGAGCAGCGCTCTACCCCTGAGCTACGCACCCGTGGATGAGGCCCCAGCCTACATGCCGGACCAGGACGCCCCGCAAACCCGTTCCCTTCCGTCCCGCCCCGGGAACGGGGGATAGCCCCACCTCGGGACGGTGGCGGACCGGATCGATCGGGGTGGGGGCGCGACCTAGCGTGAAGGCACTCACTCATCGCGCTCTACGGGGGAATGATCAGCATGAACGTCCACACGGCCCGGTCCGTCCTCGCCCGCCGTCCCGCCCGCGTCGTCGTGGGAGTGGTGCTGGGGGGCGGGCTGCTGCTCGGGGCGACGGGGTGCGGGGGGAGCACGGACGTGGCGGGGGCTCCGATGGAGCGGGCGGCGTTCGGGATGGAGGGGAAGGTGCTCACCGTGGACGCCGGGGACACTGACGTGGAGATCGTGCCCGCCGACGTGACCGACGTGCGGGTGAGTCGGCAGGTGGACGGGTGGGCGGTGTTCGGGTCGGGGCCCGATGCGTCGTGGCGGATGGAGCGGGACCGGCTGACGCTGCGGGTGGACTGTGACGGGCTCGGGGACTGCGCTTCGCGGCACACGGTGCAGGTGCCGCGGGACGTCGCGGTGACCGTGGAGCACGACAACGGCAGTCTGACGGCGCGCGACTTCACCACGGCGCTGACGATCTCGACGGACAACGGGGACGTGACCGTGCGGGACACCACGGGTGACCTGAACCTCGATTCGGACAACGGGACCATCGTCGCCGAGCGGATCACCGCGGGGAAGGTGCGGGCGGAGACGGACAACGGGAAGGTGCGGATCGGGTTCAAGGAGGGGGCCGGGCCGGGGCGGGTCGAGGCCGTCAGTGACAACGGGGACATCGTCCTGGAGCTGGCCCGCGACGGTGCTCCGTACGCCGTGACGGCGAAGGCCGGGAACGGCAAGCGCCGGGTGGACGTGCCCACGGACGACGACAGCCCGCGGGTGGTGAAGGCCCTCAACGACAACGGGAACGTGACCGTCCGCCTGGCCCGCTAGCAACCGGCGCGGGGCGGGCCACGAACTTTTCGGGCCGTGTGTTCGTCAGTACCAGGTGGGAGAATGAACCGGGTACGGCGGCACGGCACGGGAGAGGGTTGTGACGGGGACACACACGCGACGGCAGGGAACGACCGCAGCCGGTGCCGTGCGTGATGTTCTCGGGTTGGTGTTGTTGCCCGTGCCGTTGGTGTGTGCTGCCGTGGCGCCGTACGCCTTCGCGGGCGGCGGGACGCGGCGCTGGTTCGGCGGGCGTTCCGAAGGGCTGCGGGCCGATGCGCAGGCCGCGAAGGACGCCGCCGCTGCCGCGTTCTACGAGCTCGACAGCGCCCAGCGGGACCTGCGGATCTCCATCGAGACGATCACAGCCGTGGACAACTCGCGCGACGTGCACCGGGCCGCGGACGGGTTCGCAGCGCTGGGGCAGCGGATCGACGAGGTGAGTGCGCAGTACATCACCGCCGTGGACAGCCACGACCTGGACCGGGACGACCTGGACGCCTCGGTCGCCAACCGGGCCCGTCGTGAGCTGACGGCCGCCAAGGACGAGTTGGTACGGGTGAAGGGGGAGCTGGACCGGTTCGGGGAGGGGCTGGGGCCGCTGCTCGACCGGGCGGAGACCCAGCTCGCCCGGCTGGTGCCCGCGGTCGAGCGGGCGAGGGCCGGGCTGCTCGCTGCGAGCAATGCCCTCGACGCGGTGCGTGGCTCCGGGATGCGGGCGGACGACCTCGCCGCCCGGCTCGCCCGGCTCGGGCCGGAGCTGACCAAGCTCAACCAGGGCGCGGGGCAGCACGGCGTCACCGAGACGCTGCACCGCGCCGATCGGGTGCTGCGGGACGCCGAGGCCGTACGGGCCGAGGCCGAGCGGCTGCCGCAGCTCGCCGCCGACATCGACAAGCGCCTGGTCTCCCTCCGCACCCGCGCCCAGGCCCTGACGAACCGCGCGGGGTCCGTCGAGCCGGTGCTCAGCGAGTTGCGCCGGCGGTTCTCGGTCGCCTGCTGGCAGGACCTCCAGCCCGTGCCCGAGCAGGCCGTGGCGCACGTGCGACAGGCGGAGGAGCGGCTGCGGGAGGCCGCGACCGCCCGTGACGAGCAGCGTTGGGCGGATGCGACCGCCCTTCTCGGGACCGTGCGCGCCCTGCTGAACACCACGGACGAGGCCGTGTCCGCCGCGGGCGACCGGCTCCAGCGGCTCAATGCCGTGTCCAAGGATCCGCAGGCGGAGATCGAGCGCACCCGTTTCGCCGTACGGGACGCCCAGCGGTTCGCGATGGCCGGGCGCCACACCCCCGATCCGCGCCACGCCCGGCCCCTGGACGACGCGGTCGCCCGGCTGGAGCGGGCCGTCGCCGGGCTGGAGGGGCGCCACCCGGACTACTGGCACTTCCTCACCGAGACCGAGGCCGTCCGGCGCACCGCGGCCCGCGTCGTCGAGCAGATAAGGGAGGAGCGGGGCGCCGGCGCGAGCTGAACCCCGGCGACCGCCCCGTGCCGGCCCCGCGCCCGCCCGCGCGACGCTCGCGATTTGAAGCCGCGGCACCCCGGGCGGATGCTGGGAGGTACGAGTACCCGAGGAGGCCGCACATGGCCGCACACGTACTGCCCCACCGGACCCCCTCCGACAAGCGGAGCCGTTCGCGCGTGATCCTCGACGAGCACCTGCCCGTCGACCACCGCCTCAGCCTGCTGTACCGCATCGGAGCCGGCCTCATGGGCGCCTTCCTGGTCGTCTTCGGCGTCCTGGGCCTGATCGACAAGATCGGCTTCTTCAGCACCGAGGGCGCCACCGTCGTCGGGCTGAACACCAACGGCACGCTCAGCGTCCTGTCCATCTGCGTCGGCGCGCTGCTGCTCTTCGGCATGGTCAAGGGCGGCAACTTCGCCTCGACGCTGAACATGGTGCTCGGCATCCTGTTCATCGCCAGCGGCTTCGTGAACCTCGCGCTGCTGGACTCCAGCTTCAACCCGTTCGCGTTCAAGATCCAGAACGTGCTGTTCAGCTTCCTCGTCGGCCTGCTGCTGATGTTCTTCGGCATGTACGGGCGGGTCAGCTCGACCCTGCCGCACGACAACCCGTACTGGCGGGCCCGCCATCCTCAGGAGGCGCAGGCGGAGCAGACGGCCCGCGCCACCCCCGCCCCACCGGCCACCCCGGGCACCACCGGCACCGCGGGGGCTTCCGAACCGGGGCGGAGCCCGTAGCCTTACGTCCATGCCTCGATACGATTTCCGCTGCCACAGCTGCGACGACACCTTCGAAGTGGACCGTCCCATGGCCCAGTCGGGGGACCCCGCGACCTGCCCGTCCGGACACGACGACACCGTCAGGCTGCTCTCCGCCGTCTCCGTGGGCGGTACGGCGGCCGGCGGCCCGACGGGCGAGCCGCCGGTGCGCGGCGGAGGTGGCGGTGGCTGCTGCGGAGGCGGCTGCTGCGGCTGAGGCGCCTGCGCCTCACGAAGCCCAGGTAACGGCACCTGGGGACGTCACAGCCCCAGGTGCCGCAGCACGGCGACCACCCGCCGCGAGTAACCCCCCGTACGCGTCAGCTCCAGCTTGTCGAAGATCGCGTTGATGTGCTTCTCGACCGCGCTCTGCGACACGTACAGCCGCGCCGCGATCGCGCCGTTGGCATGCCCCTGGGCCATCTCCGCGAGGACGTCCCGCTCGCGCGTCGTGAGCCGGGACAGCGGGTCCTTCGCGTCGGAGCTGCGGGCGAGGAGCCGGCGTACGACCTCGGGGTCGAAGGCGGTACGGCCGTGGGCCACCCGCTCCAGCGCGTCGAGGAACTCGTCGACCTCGACGACCCGGTCCTTCAGCAGGTACCCGACGCCCGCGGGCTCGCCGGTCAGCAGCTCGGTGGCGTACCGCTTCTCCACGTACTGCGACAGCACCAGCACCCCCACCTGCGGCCACCGCTCGCGGATCTCCAGCGCCGCGCGCAGCCCTTCGTCGGTGTGGGTGGGGGGCATCCGGACGTCGGCGACCACGACGTCGGGCTGGCGCCGGGCGACCTCCGCGAGGAGCAGTTCGCCGTCGCCGACGGCCGCGAGCACGTCGTGGCCCTCCTCGGTGAGCAGGCGGACGAGCCCCTCCCGCAGCAGGGTCGAGTCCTCGGCCAGGATTATGCGCACGGCAGCTCCGCGGTGATCGTGGTGGGTCCGCCGGTCGGGCTGTGCACCCGGAACCGGCCGTCGAGGGCGGCGACCCGGCTCGCCAGTCCGGTGAGCCCGCCGCCGGCGGGGTCGGCGCCGCCCGTGCCGTCGTCCGTGACGCTCAGCCGCAGCAGCGCGTCGTCCTGCCGCACGTCGACCGCGATGCGGGTGGCGCCCGAGTGCTTCACGACGTTGGTGACGGCTTCGGAGACGACGAAGTACGCGGCGGTCTCGACCTGGCGCGCCAGGGGGCGCGCCGCGCCGTCGCCCGGGGCGGCGCCCGGGTCGGGGCCGAAGGCGAGGTCGACGGGGAGCGGGGTGCGCTCGGCCACGGTCTCCAGGGCCACCCGCAGCCCTGCCTCGTCCAGCACGGTCGGATAGACGCGCCAGGCGACCTCGCGCAGCTCGACCAGCGCCCGGCGGCTCTCCTCGTGGGCCTGGCGGAAGAGCTGGTCGGCGCGTTCGGGGTCGCGGCTGCGGCGGGCCCGGCCGAGCAGCATCCCGAGGGCCACGAGGTGCTGCTGCACCCCGTCGTGCAGATCGCGCTCGATGCGGCGGCGCTCGTCGTCGACGGCGGTGACGACGTCGGCGCGGCTGGTGGCGAGTTCGGCGATGCGTAGCTCCAGGGCCGCGTTCGGGTCCTGGCCGAGGAGGTGGCGGGCGAGTCCGGCCTCCAGACGGACCGTGCCGTACACGCCCTGGGCGGCGAGGAAGAGCAGGAAGAGGCCGAGGACGCCGGTGCTGACGGCCTCCAGGGGGTACTCGATGGGGGCGACGATCCAGCCGGCGAGCGGGACGAGGATCCAGAAGAAGGCGACGGCGGCGCAGGACAGGGTCACCCCGCCGAGCAGGCCGAGCGGGATGCGGGCGAGGGCGTAGCGGACGGCTTGCTCGTGGGCGTACCCCGCCGGGGTGGGGGCGTCCAGCCAGCGGGCGAGCCGGCGCAGCTCGGCCCGGGTGGCGCGGACGGCGAGCGCGGAGAGCGGGCGGTGCAGTGCGCGGCGGGCCCGCGGCCAGGCGAGGACGCTGAGCAGCAGGACGCCGGCGAGCACCGCGACGAGCAGTTCGGCCAGGGCCGTGAGCGCACCGACGGCGAGCCCGGTCGCGTACCGCACGCCGTGCGCCGCGACCGCTCTCCAGGGGGCGCCGTGGAAGGGGCTCGCCCCCCTGCTCCCGGGGGGCCTCGGCGGCTCGTTCGCGGTGGCTGGCAGCGGCCCGCGTACGCCCCGCCCCTTCGCATCCTCCATGATTGATCACGCTAGCCGTTGAGCGGGGCCTGGCACACTGGGGTAAACCGCAGGTCAGTGTGTAGGGGCCTTCAGTCTCCCTTCAGCTCCCCTTCCTTACCGTGGAGAAATGGACCCCATGATCGTGAACGCCGCCGCGCCGGTCGAGAGCAGTGCCCCGGGCTGGATCAACAGCCTGATGGACACGCTCGGCGCGCCGGGTGCGGGCATCGCCATCGCCCTGGAGAACCTCTTTCCGCCGATTCCCAGCGAGCTGATCCTCCCCCTCGCCGGGTTCGCGGCCAGCACGGGCCAGATGAACCTGTTCGCCGCGCTGATCTGGACCACGATCGGGTCGGTCGTCGGTGCGTGGGCGCTGTACGGCGTGGGCGCGGCGCTGGGGCGGGACCGCACGATCGCCATCGCGTCGAAGCTGCCGCTGCTGAAGGTCTCCGACATCGAGAAGACGGAGGCGTGGTTCATCAAGCACGGTCCGAAGGCGGTCTTCTTCGGGCGGATGCTCCCGATCTTCCGTTCGCTGATATCCGTGCCGGCCGGCGTGGAGCGGATGTCCCAGCCGCTGTTCCTGGCGCTGACGACGGCGGGGAGCGCGATCTGGAACACGGTCTTCGTGCTCGCCGGGTACATGCTGGGCGAGAACTGGGAGTCCGTGACCGGGTACGTCTCCACGTACTCGAAGGTCGTCCTGGTGATGGCGGCGCTGGCGGTCCTCGCCTTCTTCGTCGTCCGCATGTTCAAGGCCGGCCCCGGCAAGCGCCGCGCCTAGCTAGGGCGCACAAGGCTCCGGTCCTCCTTCGAGCCCCGTTCCTGCCACTCAGCGCAGGGCGGGGCTCTTTTGGGACTTGAAACTCTAACGACTGTTCAATATCTTACGAGCGTTCAAGTTTCTCTTCGTCGTCGATCGACCGGAGGTGGCCCCGTGGCCAACCCCTACCGCGAACTGTTCCGGGCGCCGGGCTCCGTCGCCTTCTCGACCGCGGGCTTCGTCGCCCGCATGCCGATCTCGATGACCGCGATCGGGATCATCACGATGCTGTCCCAGATGCGTGGCGAGTACGGGCTCGCCGGCGCCGTCTCCGCGGTCTTCACGCTCTCCACCGCCCTCTTCGGACCGCAGGTCGCCCGGCTCGCGGACCGCGCCGGACAGGGCCGGGTGCTGCTCCCCGCCACCGGGCTGAGCGTGGTCGGGCTCGGGGCGCTGCTGCTGTGCGCCCGGTACGACGCACCGGTCTGGACGCTGTTCGCGTGCGCCGTGCTCGCCGGCACCCTGCCCAACATGGCCGCCATGGTCCGGGCGCGCTGGACGCACGCGTACCGCGGCTCGCCCCGGCTGCACACCGCCTTCTCACTGGAGTCGGTCGTCGACGAACTCACCTTCGTCGTGGGCCCGGCGCTCTCCGTGGGGCTGTCCACCGCGCTGTTCCCGGAGGCGGGACCGCTGGTCGCCCTCGCCCTGCTGACGATCGGCGTGCTGCTGTTCGTCCCCCAGAAGTCCACCGAGCCACCCGTCCTGCCCGCCGGAGCGGACGAACGCGACGCGGGTGCGGGCGGCGGCTCGGCCATCCGGATCGGATCCGTACGGCTGCTGGCGCTGGTCCTGGTCGCGGGCGGCGCCATCGTCGGCACCGTCGACGTCGTGGGCGTCGCGTTCGCCGAGGAGCGGGGCAGCGCGGCCGGCGCGGGCATCGTGCTGTCCGTGTACGCGATCGGGTCGGCGCTGGCCGGACTGGTCTTCGGCACCCTGCGGCTCGGCGTGCCACTGCCCCGGCTGCTCGTGCTCGGGGCCGCCGGCACCGCCCTCACCACGCTGCCGCTGCTCTTCGTGGGCGGGGTCGCGACGCTGGCCGTCGCCGTCTTCTTCGCCGGCCTCTTCTTCGCCCCGACGATGATCGTGGTGATGAACCTGGTGGAGCGGACGGTGCCGGCCGCCCGACTGACCGAGGGCATGACCTGGGCGATCACGGGGCTCAACGTCGGCGTCGCGCTCGGCGCCGGGGTCTCCGGCGCGCTGGTGGACCGGCACGGGCCGGTCGGCGGCTTCGCGGTGGCGGTGGTCGCGGGCGCCGCCGCCCTGCTGCTCGCCGTGGTGTCGCGGGGGCCGCTGGTCCGTGCGCTCGCCGTACGACCGGCTGATCAGGCAGCCGAGGAGGGCGCCGCCCGGCCCGTACCCTGCGGCGCACAGGACCGCGGCTGACCACCGGTAGGGTTTTCGAACGGCGATCCGCGGCACTCCGCGGCGGACCGCGATCCGACCCGGGAGCGACGTGACCGACCCCACCACCGACGGCCGCCGCGCCAAGGGCGAACGCCGCAAGCAGGAGCTGATCGAGGCGACCGTCCGCGTGGTGGCCCGGGACGGCGTCACCGGGGTCAGCCACCGCACGGTGGCGCGGGAGGCGGGGCAGCCCGCCACCGCCGCCGCGTACTACTTCAGCAGCATCGACGAACTGCTCACCGCGGCCCTCACCCGCTGCATGCACGAGGACGCGGAACGCGTCCGCGCCCTGGCCGCGCGATCCGACGGCACCGCCGCCGCGCTGGGCGCCCTCGCCGAGGTGATGTGCTCCGCCGTGGCCCGCCCGACGCACCTGCTCGCGGAGTACGAGCTGTTCCTGCTGGCCGCCCGGCGCCCCGAGTTGCGCAGCGCCACCGACGACTGGCTCGGGGCGATCGAGGAGTTCGGCCGCCGCTACACCGACGACCCGGTGCGGCTGCGGCTGTTGGCCGGCGCGTACGACGGCCTGCTGATGCAGGCCCTGCTGACCGACCGACCGCCGACGGCCGCCGAATACGAGGCGGTGCTGCGCACCGTCCTGCTCTGACCGGCCCCGCTCACGGCGCCAGGAACCGCCGCAGGATCTCCTCCCCCGCCGCCACGCCGCGCTCCGGCACCACCGTCACCCGCGGCCCGACCCACCCCGAGTCCGCCAACTCGCCGTGCCCCGGCCGCCAACCGCGGTCGGCGGCCAGCAGCAGGTCCGCGTCGAGGAGCGAGTCCCCGGCCGCCAGCACCTCGTCGGCGCCGGTGCGGTGCGCCACCTCGCGGACGGCCGCGCTCTTGGTGAGCGGGCGCGGCACGGCGTACACCTTGCGGCCCTGGAGGGAGACCGACCAGCCGCGGGGCTCCGCCCAGGCCGCCAGCTCCTCGATCCACTCCGCCGGCAACTGCGCGCGGTCGACGACGAGATAGGCGAACAGGTCCTCCGCGACGCGCTCCTTCAGCAGCCACGCCGGATCGGCGACGGCACGGAGGTGGCCGCGGACCTCGTCCAGCGATGCGCACTCGTCCGTCAGCCGGGCGGCCACCCTGCGCTGCCAGTCCGGGTCGGACACCCCGTCGACCAGGATGTGGCCGCCGTTCGCACAGATCGCGTACGCCGGGGGCGGCCCCGGCAGGTGGATCCGCCCGTACTGCTCGCGGGTGCGCGTGGTCGTCGGCACGAAGGCCGTCTCGGCGGCGAGCCGCACCAGCAGCCCCGCCGCGGTCTCGGTGACGTACGACAGCGGCTGCCCCTGGTACACCTCCACGCACAGCAGCCGCGGCGCGTCCGCGTCCGGGACGTCCAACTGGAGCGCGCCCGCCGAATAGATCAGCGTGCGGTCCAGGTCGCTGGCGACCAGGCGCACCGGGCGCCCGTGGTCCACGACACGGCTCATCGCGCGCTCACCGCCGTGCCGTCGGCACCGGTCGCGCCCTTGGTGTAGCGCGGATGGATCAGGCCGACGCAGCTGTACGGCAGGTCGTCGACCTCCTCGACGGGGACGCCGCGCTGCTCGGCGAGGAGCCGCACGTGGTCCAGGTCGCTGCCGGCGCCGCGGCGGGCCAGCACCCGCCAGGGCACCCGTCGCAGCAGCACCCGGGTGGTCTCGCCCACGCCGGGCTTGACCAGGTTCAGGTCGTGGATGCCGTACTCCTCGCTGATCCGCTCCACGGCGGCCCACCCCTTCCAGGTGGGGGTGCGGTCGGCCGCCAGCAGCTCCTTGACCTCCCCGTCGACGGCCGTGGCCACCTCGTCGAAGCGGGCGGTGATCGCGTCGAGGAAGTCGTTCGAGACGTCGGCGTCCGCCAGGTCCCGGTAGAACTTCGCACCGTGGTAGTCGTCGGGGCCCACCAGGTCGGCCCGCAGCACGGTGCGCGATATCAGCCCGGAGACGGTGGAGTTGAGGCACGCGGAGGGGATGAGGAAGTCTTCCCGGGTGCCGTACGTGCTGACGCAGCCGCCCGGGTCGGCGAGCACCGCGATCTCCGGTACGAAGCCCTCGAACTCGGCGATGGCGGCGGCCAGTTCGCGGGTGATCGCGCCCTTGCCCGTCCAACCGTCGACGAAGACGACGTCCGCCGGGTCGTGGTGCTCGCGCAGCCAGCGCAGCGCGTTGGCGTCGATGCCGCGGCCCCGGACGATGGAGACCGCGTAGTGCGGCAGGTCGAGGCCGTGCCGGCGCTGGGCCCAGCGGCGCATCAGCACGCCGACCGGGGTGCCGGCGCGGGCCAGCGACACCAGGACGGGGCGCGGCGAGCGCTCGGCGAGCACCAGTTCGGTGACCGTGCCGACCGCGCGGGCGATCCGGGCGGCCGACGCGTCGAGGGCGCGCTCGAAGAGCCGTTGGTAGTCGGCGCTCGGCTGGTACTCCACCGGCAGCGACTCCGCGTAGTGCGCGCCACCGCTCTGGACGGCCTCCTCGCGCTCCTCCGTGGGCGCCTCAAGCACCACGTCCGACAGGTCCTGGAGCAGCCAGCCCACCTCGTCGGGGGCGTACGAGGAGAACGCGGGGCCGCGGAGGGGCTCGGGCAGCATGGGGGCCGTTTCCGGTGGTGCCTGCAAGGACGGTGACGGGGCCGGGCGCGGGCGCGCGAACGGCGGTACGCGGCTGGGGACGACCGCCAGCAGGACGTGCGGGGCGTGCGCGGCGAGCCGGTCGAGCAGTCCGCCGGGGGCGCGCAGGGCGGGCGTGTCGGCGGTCGAGTCGACGACGGCGACGACGGCGTCGAAGCCGGCGCCCGCGACGTTGTACGCGTAACGGTCGCCGGGGCCGTCGGCGGGGTCGTCGTGGGCGGGGAAGACGAGCCGGGTGCGGATCGCGTACCCCGGGTCGTCGACGGCGAGCACGGGCGAGCGGGTCGTCGTCGAGTACCGCACGTCGGCGCGCGGACCGGCGCCGTCGGCGAGCGTCGCCTCCAGCGCGGTGGCGAGCCGCAGCGGCGCGTACATCAGCTCTTCGCAGCCGAGGACCAGGACGCGCCGGGCGTCGGACGGCAGCTCGGCGGCGAGCGTCGCGGCCATCGCGGGCAGCGCCGCCTCCAGCCGCTGCCGGTGGTCGGGGCCGAAGCCGTGGCGTCCGCCGTCGGGCACGTGGGCGGGCCAGTCCAGCGGGACCTGACGCACCACGGCGCCCGGGGCGGGGGCGTCGGCGTCGGACGCCGCCTGGCGGACCTCCTCCGCCGCGACCAGGGCCCCGCCCTTTGCCAGGACGCCCTCGGGCAGGTCGACCGTGCCCGAGGCCAGGGCGACCAGGTCGACCCGGGCGCCCAGCTCGGCGGCGAAGGCCGTCAGCCGGTCCCGGTCCGCCGGCGCGCGCATGTCGACGAGGGCGACGATGACGTACCGCTCCCGCGGGAAGCGCTCGTGCAGGGTGCGGATGGTGTTCAGGACGGTGTTGCCGGTGGAGAACTCGTCGTCGACGAGGACCAGCGGCCCGGACCCGGTCAGCAGCCCGGGGTCCTCGGGCAGCAGCAGGTGGGAGGTGTGGTGCGAGTGGGACTCCTCGAATCCGCCCGCGCTCGGCACGCCCGGCACCGGGCGGCGGGTGGAGTGCAGGTACGGCGCCAGGCCGACGCCGTCGGCGACGCAGTGCCCGAGTCCGGTCGCGGTCTCGGCGTACCCGAGGACGACCGCGCGGGCCGTCTCCGCCTCGCCCAGCAGCGCCCGGACCCGGACTCCGAGGTCGTACCCGGCGCCGTACACGACCGCGGGCGACTGCGGGACGTGCTTGCCGAGCACGTTGGAGACCAGCAGATGGGCCCGCTTGGGGTTGCGGCGCAGCGCGAGGCCGAGGAGGGCGGGCAGCTCCCCGTCCCCGGCGAGCGTCACGCCGAGGCGCTCGGCGACCCACCGCCCCGACCAGACGTCCGTCAAGCCCGGCTCGTCGCGTATCTCCGCCGTCTCGACCTGCTCGGCCGTCCCGCTGTGCTCGCCTGTCACCTCTGCCGCCTCCGGGCTCTGTGTCACCGCTGGTCTTCCGTACGTGTGCGGGGGCTGGTCCATCACGTGTCGGCGAGCCCCGCCGTCAGCAGCTCCACGAAGCCGACGTCCTCCCGGGCCACGCCGAAGGCGGTCGCCCGCAGCAGGGTCCGCTCGGCCCAGGCACGGTGCGGCTTCACCTCGTTCATCTTGTTCGTGTACGCGGAACGCACCACCCCGCCGCCGCCGCGCTCGGGGCGCAGGATGTCCTGCGCGTCGCTGAACTCCTCGTGGCTGACCACGGACAGCGCGTGCACGGGCCCGACGTGCGAGGGGTGGATGCAGGTCTTGCCGGTGAGGCCGTTGGCCCGGTCCAGCTCGATCTCGCGGAGCAGTCCGTCGATGTCGTGCTCGATCAGCGCGGTGCGCAGCTCGTCGGCGCGCCCCGCCATGAAGGGGCTGCGGCGCAGCTGCGGCTTGAACATCCGCTCCTGGAGTCGGAAGTACTCCCACACGGGGCCGGTGACGGTGTAGCCGGTGCCGTCGGCGCGGCCGAGGACGTTGACGACGTCCGCGATGACGGAGGCGACGATCTGGACGTCGTAAGCCGTCATGTCGGGCGCGCGGCGCAGCCCGTAGGCGGAGCAGAAGTCGGTGACGCCCAGGCGCAGCGCGAGGACCCGGTCGCGGTACTTGTCGACGGTGGTGGCGATGGCGCTGAGGGTCTGGCGCCGGGTCTCCAGGTGCAGCAGCTCCGGGGACTCCAGGACCGGCATCGCGAAGAGGCGCTGTCCGGTGGCGGCCTCGGCGGCGGTGAGCGCTTCGAGGAAGGGGATCCCGCGTTCTTCGGTGAACTTCGGCAGTACGAATCCAGACAGCCGCCGAATCGATTCTCCAAGCCGGCGGGCAAGATCGGGAATCTGTCCGGGGGCCCGGACGCGAATGAAGAGCAGGGGGAGTTCCGCGCCCTTTTCGGCACGGGCGTCGAGATCGGCGAAGTGCCGGACCAGGTTCTCCTCGGCGGCCGGCACCTCGGCGTCGTCGATGGAGTCCTCCAGGCAGAGCACCATGGAGACGACTCCGCTGGTCACCTGCTTGACGACGTCATCGGCGAGCCGGGGCCTGGTGGCCGGGCTGTAGAGCGTGGCCCCGAGGGCGGCAGCGAGCACGTGTGCGGGGGAGTCCGCGCTGAACTCCGCGGGCTCCCGATGGAACAGGCGCTCCCTGGCGGCAGGTGAAAGCTGCCCGAAATGACGCATCAATGTCCCCCGTGCTCCTGGGCGGCACGCCTGTTTGACGTGGCCGGTAATAGTACGTACGAAAGCGTGCCGGGAGTTCCCCCGGGCAGTGAACGCCCGGTGACATCGTTGCACCCTCCATGCGTCCTTCCGTCCCCGCTCCGGGGTCGCGCGCCGCCGGCCGCGCCCCGCGTTGTCCGGGCGGCCCCGGGGAAGGCAGGATGACGGTCATGACGCACGCGATGGTGAAGGGCTCGAACGTCGCTCTGAACGCCACGGCCGTACGGGCCGTGCTGCGCTGGACGCCGGGGAGCAGCGTCCCGGACGTGGACGCCTCCGCGCTGTTGCTCGGAGCGGACGCCCGGGTCCGCTCCGACGAGGACTTCGTCTTCTACAACCAGCCGCGGCACCCCTCGGGGTTGGTGCGCCGGCTGCCGAAGCAGCAGATCGGGGAGCAGCTGGCGGACGTCGTCGAGGCGGACCTGACCTCGCTGGACGCCTCCGTGGACCAGGTCGTGCTCGCGGCCTCCTCCGACGGCGGCACCTTCGAGCACGTGCGGGACCTGCGGATCGCGCTGTACGACGCCGCCCGCGCGGACGGCGAGGCGATCGCGGTCTTCGACGTGGCGCCGGAGACCGGCCTGGAGACCGCGATCATCTGCGGGGAGCTGTACCGGCGCGGGGACGCGTGGAAGTTCCGGGCGGTGGGGCAGGGCTATCCGACGGGTCTGGTGGGGCTGGCCACCGACTTCGGCATCTCGGTGGACGAGGGCACGTCGGCCGAGGGCGGCGACGGGGCCGGGAGCGCGCCGGCCGCCGTGGCGCCGTCGGCCCCGGAACTCCCGCCACCGCCGGCGCAGCCGCCCGTCGTGCCCCCGCGGCCGGCGCAGCCGCCGGCCGCCCGGCCCGTCTACGGCCATCCGCAGCCCTCGTCGCCGCAGCCCGGTCAGCCAGGCCACGGGCGCCCACAGCCGGCCGCCCCCTTCGTCCCCGATCCGGACTTCCGGCTGCCGCCCATGGGGCCGCAGTTCGCCCGGCGCTGACCCGCCCGCACCGGGCGGGCGGGCGCCGGGCCCCGGGCGGCGTCCTCGGGCCAGTCTGGAGTTCCAGCGCGGGAGAAGGAGCGGCGACTGGTGCCGTCGAATCCAAGGCCGAGGATGGGGGCGTCTCCCGGGCCGCCAGGCCCAGGGGGAGAGTCGACGCGGTGGGGGTCCCCCCACGCCCTTCGGGCGTAGGGGGCCGTCGGCGACTGACGACAACGCCGGAGGCGGCGGTGCCAGTCGCCGCGACGCCGCGGGGGAACTCCAGACAGGCCTTACAGCTTCGTCTTGTATCCGCGACCCCACTGCAAGCCCCATCCGTACAGCCGGTCGAGCTCTGCCTGGAAGCCGTAGACGAACTTCACTTCACGGCGGACGATCATCTCCCCCTTGATGTTCTCCATGGAGAACACCGCGCAGGAGCGGGCCTGCGGGGCGCGTTCGTCGAGCTCGACCGTCACGCGCGGGCCGCTGCTCGGATAGAGCGTGACCACCGCGTGGGTGCGGTCGAAGGCCGGGGTCTGGTCGTAGATGTAGACGAAGAAGAGCAGCCGCTTGATCTCGGCGTGGTGATCGAGGTTGACGTAGATGGTCTCGCCCGAGCCGGAGCCGAAGCGGTCGTCACCGCTGCACCTGACGTACGGCGCTTCGTTCGTCGAGCCGAGGAAGCCGCCGAGGGGCTGGACCACGCCCTTGCTGCCGTCGTCCATCTCGTACAGGCACCCGAGGTCCAGGTCGACGTTGACCATGCCCTGGGTGTGGGCCTGGACGACTTCGGGCTGGAAGAACTTCAGGGGGTGCCGCAGCAGTCTGCCGCCCAGCTCGGGGCGGCCCTCGATGTCCGAGGTCCGCATCCGCCAGGACAGGTTGACCCGCAGGTGGCCGGTGGCGGCGCCCTGTTTGGTCAGCGACGCCGTGGGCCGCCGCTTCGTCAACGGGATCACGTTCGCCGCGGCGGTGCCGAGGTCGAACTGAGAGGCCCTGCCGCGCAGCAGTCCGTCCCAGAAGGCCATGCGTTCCCACCCCCGGTGGTGTGTCGGCGGTCGCGTCGTGCAGACGGACCCTTCTCCCCGCGCGTACCGCTCCCCCGCCCGCGGGCACTGCGCGGGGCGGCGCCGAGGCCCGTGCCCCGAAGCCGCCCCGCAGAGAGCGTTCCGCAATAACGCGGTCGTCACACCCCTGCTTCGGAGTGTGGCCGGGCCTTTTCGCCCGCTTCCGCGGCGAGCGCCTTGTTGCGCTTGACCGAGGACCAGAAGGCCCAGGCGATCAGGAGCACGCCGACCGAGCCGGTGATGATCTCGTGGATCTCGAAGCGGATCGTGATCAGCAGGATCGTGGCGAGCGCACCGATGGCGTAGTGGGCGCCGTGCTCCAGGTACGCGTAGTCGTCCAGGGTGCCCTGGCGGACCAGGTAGATCGTGAGCGAACGGACGTACATGGCGCCGATGCCGAGGCCGAGGGCCATCAGCACGATCTCGTTGGTGATGGCGAAGGCGCTGATGACGCCGTCGAAGGAGAACGACGCGTCCAGGACCTCAAGGTAGAGGAACATGAAGAAGGCGGCCTTGCCGCCGACCTGCAGGGCGGTGACCCGCTTGCCGCTCTTGCGGGCGGCTTCCTCCTCCTCGTGCTCGCGCTCCTCCTCCTCTTCGAGCTTGTTCTCGAAGTAGCCGGAGAGACCGCCGACGACCAGGTACGTGATCAGACCGGCGACACCGGAGAGCAGCACCGTCTCGGTCTTGTCGGCCGCGCCGCTGTGGGTGTGGGCCTCGGGGGCCAGGAACATCGCGCTGATCATCAGGATGATCAGGGCGATGCAGACCGACAGCATGTCGACCTTGCCCAGCTTGGACAGCGGGCGCTCGATCCACCCGAGCCACTTGATCTCCCGCTCCTCGAAGATGAAGTCGAGGAAGATCATGAGCAGGAACATGCCGCCGAAGGCGGCGATGGAGGCGTGCGCGTCGGTGACGAGCTGCTCGTACTTGTCCTTGTCGTTGAGCGCCAACTCCACGGCCTCGATGGGCCCGAGACTGGCACTCACGGCGACGATGATGACGGGGAAGACGAGCCGCATGCCGAAGACGGCGATGAGGATGCCGATCGTGAGGAAGATCTTCTGCCAGAAGGCGTTCATCTTCTTCAGGATTCCGGCGTTGACGACCGCGTTGTCGAACGACAGCGAGATCTCCATGATGGAGAGGATCGCCACGATCCAGAATCCGGTCCACCCGCCGTAGAACACGGCTGCGACCAGGCCGAGCGCGGTGACCGCGAACGACCAGCCGAAGGTTTTCAGAACCACTGCTACCCAATCGTGTAGGTGGGGGTCCCCCGAAGCCCCCCGGGGTAGTCCGTGGGAGGGTTCTCCCCGCACAGCCGGGGCGGGTTTCCCCGCCCTGGGCGCGGTTTACGAAACGTTGACCCCGAAGTCTAGAGCGATGCCGCGCAGGCCCGACGCATACCCCTGGCCCACTGCACGGAACTTCCACTCGGCTCCGTAGCGGTACAGCTCACCGAAGATCATCGCGGTTTCGGTGGAGGCGTCCTCACTGAGGTCGTAGCGAGCGAGTTCTTGGCCGTCGGCCTGGTTGACCACCCGAATGAAGGCATTGCTGACCTGGCCGAACGTCTGGCCGCGGTTGTCCGCGTCATGGATGGAGACCGGGAAGATGACCTTGTCGACGTTGGCCGGCACCTTGGTGAGGTCGACCAGCAGCGACTCGTCGTCGCCGTCGCCCTCGCCGGTGAGGTTGTCGCCGGTGTGTTCGACCGAGCCCTCGGGACTCTTGAGGTTGTTGTAGAAGACGAAGTACTCGTCCCCCAGGACCCGGCCGCCGCCGCACATCAGCGCGCTGGCGTCCAGGTCGAAATCGGCTCCGGTGGTGGAACGCGCGTCCCAGCCGAGACCGATGAGCACCTGGGTGAGGTTCGGTGCCGCCTTGGAGAGGGAGACGTTGCCCCCCTTGGCGAGTGTGACGCCCATGATCTGGTCCTCCCCTGAAAGACGTTGAATTCGCTGCGTGCCTGTCCCGCACGCCCGACCTGCAAACGGAACATCCGTCGCAGGAACGTCCGGCGCCGCACTGCGAGGTGCGGCAGTGCGGCGCCGGGACGGGTGCTGACTGACTGCCAGGGACCGCCGTGTGGATCTTGCCGGGCTCACGAGCCCGACCCACAAGACAGGCCCCAGGGCGCGCCTTAGACGTTGACGCCGAAGTCCTGGGCGATGCCCCGCAGACCGGAGGCGTAGCCCTGGCCGATGGCGCGGAACTTCCACTCGGCGCCGTGGCGGTACAGCTCGCCGAAGACCATCGCAGTCTCCGTCGAGGCGTCCTCGGTCAGGTCGTAGCGGGCCAGTTCGTTGTTGTCGGCCTGGTTGACCACACGGATGAAGGCGTTCCGCACCTGGCCGAAGGACTGGCTGCGGCTCTCCGCGTCGTAGATGGAGACCGGGAAGACGATCTTGTCGACGTCGGCGGGCACGCCCGCGAGGTTCACCTTGATCTGCTCGTCGTCACCCTCGCCCTCACCGGTGAGGTTGTCACCGGTGTGCTCGACGGAGCCGTCGGGGCTCTTGAGGTTGTTGAAGAAGACGAAGTTCCCGTCGCTGGCGACCTTGCCCTCGGTGTTGGTCAGCAGGGCGCTGGCGTCCAGGTCGAAGTCCGTGCCGGTGGTGGTGCGGACGTCCCAGCCGAGGCCGACCGTGACGGCGGTCAGTCCGGGTGCGGCCTTGGTCAGCGAGACGTTGCCGCCCTTGCTGAGGCTGACTCCCACGAGTCCCTCCATAGGTCTTCAGGGGCAGCGCCCCCGTGGTGCGTTCGTGTCGGATCAACAAGTGGATCCTAGTGAGCGGTTCCCCCGTGAAACAGGCTTTCGCCCGCTACGCCTTCGATCCGTCCCGCTCGGACGCGATCAGGCGTCGAGCGCGCCCAGCGCCGTGACGTACTCGTTGAGGTCACGGGCGTCCGGGAGGGCGTTGAGGACGCTCCAGCGCACCACGCCCTCCTTGTCGATGACGAAGGTGCCGCGCAGGGCGCAGCCCTTGTCCTCGTCGAAGACCCCGTAGGCCCGGGAGACCTCGCCGTGCGGCCAGAAGTCCGACAGCAGCGGGTACTCCAGGCCCTCCTGCTCGGCGAAGACGCGCAGGGTGTGGATGGAGTCGTTGGAGACGGCGAGGAGCTGGGTGGAGTCGTTGACGAACGTGGGCAGCTCGTCGCGCAGGGCGCACAGCTCGCCCGTGCACACGCCGGTGAAGGCGAACGGGTAGAAGAGGAGCACCACGTTCTTCTCACCGCGGTAGTCCGCGAGACGCACGGTCCGGCCGTGGTTGTCCTTGAGCTCGAAATCCGGGGCCTTGGTGCCGACCTCGATCGCCATGGCGCGTGGGTTCCTTCCGCCGGTCTGTTGGGGTGCCGGGTCCACCCCACCGGGTGCACCCAAAGGTCCCCCCACCCTACGCGCGGACCCCCTCCGCCCGGAGGCGGAGGGGGTCCGTGGGGCCCTGGACCGGCGGCCGGCGTGCGGCAGCGCGGTTCGGCCTGCGTCTGGTGCGTACGCCGGTCACCCAGCCGGCGGACGGAAGGTCAGCGCTTGGGGGCGGCGAGCTTGGTGCCCGACCACTCCTTGGCCACGCTGATGCTCTTGGTCTGCGAGAGCCCGGCGGTCTGGGCGGCCTCACTGATGTCGCTCGGCTCCACGTAGCCGTCCCGGCCGGTCTTCGGAGTCAGCAGCCAGATCATGCCGCCCTCGTCGAGGAGGCCGATGGCGTCCACCAGGGCGTCCGTCAGGTCGCCGTCCTCGTCCCGGAACCAGAGGACGACGACGTCGGCGACGTCATCGTATTCCTCGTCCACCAGATCCTGGCCGATGACGGACTCGATGCCTTCACGGAGATCCTGGTCGGCGTCGTCGTCGAAGCCGATCTCCTGGACCACCTGTCCGGGCTCGAACCCCAGCCTCGCTGCCGGGTTGGTCCGCTCCTCCGCGTGGTCCGCGGTCGCGCTCACGGCTTGCCTCCTGATCATGTTCGGTAGATGCTGCGCCACGCGCGCGTACGCGCGGCTTTGGCCGTAGTCCACACGGGCGGGACGGATCGCGCAAGTACCCGGCCGTCCAGACCGCCGAAACGGTGACGTTTGCGTCCGTCTCGGCGCAACTCCTGACACGTGCGGCCTGGGCCGCACGGCTCGTCGGAGCCCACGACGACCTCCCGACGGACGGCCCCACCGGGGCGCCGCGCCGCCGCTGACGGTCGCATACCCCTAATTTACGACTCATTCACCTCCCCTCGATACCGAGTCCCGCCCGGAGCACCCGAACGGAACCCCGCACCGCCCCGGGCGTATGGTTGCAATTCGGGTGGTCCTGCCCCGGTGTCGAGCGCAGGGGCCGCGTCACGACGTGTGGGCCGGATCACGGGTTACCCCTCGGTAGAGATGACGTTTCCCGACCCGCGGTACACGATGGGAGGCGGTACGGCGCCCCGCGCGGCACCGCACGGCACGACGGCTTCACGGCACCTCGCAGCACCGCACGGCACCGCACAGCGCTCCGCACGAGAGCCCAGCACTCCGGCCCCGGACTTCGAACCCCTCCGAGCAGCGAAGGAACAGCGTGGCTTCCGGATCAGATCGCAACCCGATCATCATTGGCGGCCTTCCCAGCCAGGTCCCGGACTTCGATCCCGAGGAGACCAAGGAGTGGTTGGACTCACTCGACGCCGCCGTCGACGAGCGGGGCCGGGAGCGGGCCCGCTATCTGATGCTCCGCCTCATCGAGCGGGCCCGCGAGAAGCGGGTGGCCGTGCCGGAGATGCGCAGCACGGACTACGTCAACACCATCGCCACCAAGGACGAGCCGTTCTTCCCGGGCAACGAGGAGGTCGAGCGCAGGGTCCTGAACGCGACGCGGTGGAACGCCGCGGTGATGGTCTCGCGCGCCCAGCGCCCGGGCATCGGCGTGGGCGGCCACATCGCCACCTTCGCGTCCTCCGCCTCCCTCTACGACGTGGGCTTCAACCACTTCTTCCGGGGCAAGGACGGCGGTGACGGCGGCGACCAGATCTTCTTCCAGGGCCATGCGTCGCCGGGCATCTACGCCCGGGCGTTCCTGCTGGACCGGCTCAGCGAGGCCCAGCTCGACGCGTTCCGTCAGGAGAAGTCGAAGGCGCCGAACGGCCTGTCCAGCTATCCGCACCCGCGGCTGATGCCGGACTTCTGGGAGTTCCCGACGGTGTCGATGGGGCTCGGCCCCATCAGCGCCATCTACCAGGCCCGGATGAACCGCTATCTGCAAGCCCGCGGGATCGCCGACACCTCGAACTCCCACGTGTGGGCCTTCCTCGGCGACGGCGAGATGGACGAGCCGGAGTCGCTCGGCCAGCTCTCCATCGCCGCCCGCGAGGGCCTGGACAACCTCACCTTCGTGGTGAACTGCAACCTCCAGCGCCTGGACGGCCCGGTGCGCGGCAACGGCAAGATCATCCAGGAGTTGGAGTCGCAGTTCCGCGGCGCCGGCTGGAACGTGATCAAGCTGATCTGGGACCGCTCGTGGGACCCGCTGCTGGCGCAGGACCGCGACGGCCTGCTGGTGAACAAGTTGAACACCACGCCGGACGGCCAGTTCCAGACGTACGCCACCGAGACCGGCGCGTACATCCGCGACCACTTCTTCGGCGGCGACCAGCGGCTGCGCGCGATGGTCGCGAACATGACCGACGAGCAGATCCTGCACCTGGGGCGCGGCGGTCACGACCACCGCAAGGTGTACGCGGCGTTCGAGGCGGCCAAGGAGCACAAGGGCCAGCCGACGGTGGTGCTGGCGCAGACGGTGAAGGGCTGGACCCTCGGCCCCAACTTCGAGGGCCGCAACGCGACCCACCAGATGAAGAAGCTCACCGTCGACGACCTCAAGCGGTTCCGGGACCGGCTGCACATCCCGATCGCCGACTCCCAGCTGGAGAGCGGGCTGCCGCCGTACTACCACCCGGGCCGGAACTCGGAGGAGATCCAGTACATGCACGACCGCCGCCGGGCGCTGGGCGGCTACGTGCCGTCCCGCGTGGTGCGGTCGACGCCGCTGGAGCTGCCGGGCGAGCAGACCTACGCGGCGGTGAAGAAGGGCTCGGGCCAGCAGTCGATCGCCACCACGATGGCCTTCGTCCGGCTGCTGAAGGACCTGATGCGGGACAAGGAGATCGGCAAGCGCTTCGTGCTGATCGCGCCGGACGAGTACCGCACCTTCGGGATGGACTCCTTCTTCCCTAGCGCCAAGATCTACAACCCGCTGGGCCAGCAGTACGAGTCGGTGGACCGGGAGCTGCTGCTCGCGTACAAGGAGTCGCCGACCGGGCAGATGCTGCACGACGGCATCTCGGAGGCGGGCTGCACGGCCTCGCTGATCGCCGCGGGGTCGGCGTACGCCACCCACGGCGAACCGCTGATCCCGGTGTACGTGTTCTATTCGATGTTCGGCTTCCAGCGCACCGGCGACCAGTTCTGGCAGATGGCGGACCAGCTCTCGCGCGGCTTCGTGCTGGGGGCGACCGCCGGCCGCACGACGCTGACCGGCGAGGGCCTCCAGCACGCGGACGGCCACTCCCAGCTGCTGGCCTCCACCAACCCCGGCTGCGTGGCGTACGACCCGGCCTTCGGCTTCGAGATCGCGCACATCGTCGAGGACGGACTGCGCCGGATGTACGGCGGCGACGCGGAGCATCCGCACGGCGAGGACGTCTTCTACTACCTGACGGTCTACAACGAGCCCATCCAGCACCCGGCCGAGCCGGCGGACGTGGACGTGGAGGGCATCCTCAAGGGGATCCACCGCTACAAGGCGGGCGAGCGCGGGCAGATCCCGGCGCAGATCATGGCGTCGGGCGTGGCCGTGCCGTGGGCGGTCGAGGCCCAGCGGATCCTCGCGGACGAGTGGAACGTACGGGCCGACGTCTGGTCCGCGACCTCCTGGAACGAGCTGCGGCGCGAGGCCGTGGCGGTGGAGGAACACAACCTGCTGCACCCCGAGGAGGAGCAGGGCGTGCCGTACGTGACCCGCAAGCTGAGCGGCGCCGGGGGGCCGTTCGTGGCGGTGTCGGACTGGATGCGCTCGGTGCCGGACCAGATCTCGCGCTGGGTGCCGGGGACGTACTCCTCGCTGGGTGCGGACGGCTTCGGCTTCGCCGACACCCGCGGGGCGGCGCGGCGCTTCTTCCACATCGACGCGCAGTCGATCGTGCTGGCGGTGCTGACGGAGCTGGCGCGGGAGGGGAAGGTGGACCGCTCGGTGCTGAAGCAGGCCGTGGACCGGTACCAGCTCCTGGACGTGGCGGCGGCGGACCCGGGCCCGGCGGGCGGGGACGCCTAGGGCCTGTCTCCTGCACGTACGCGAAGAGCCCCATCGACCCGAGGTCGGTGGGGCTCTTCGTCGGTTGCGTACCGTACGGGGCGCTAGGGAGTGTCCTCAAAGTAGCGTCGTCCGCCCTTGGGGCGGGCCTGGCGGGGTCTGGTGCGTGCGATCGCAAGGCGGAGGAGGGAGTCGACGCGGTGGGGGTACCACCGTGCCCCCAGGGCACAGGGGGACGTCGGTGACCGACGACAACGCGGCGAGGGCGCGCACCAGGGCACGACGGGCAGACGGGACTTTGAAGACACGACCTAGATGTGGGCCCCGCCGGCGCCCGCCTCCGCGTTCTCGCCGCGCTTGGTCAGCAGGGCGATGAAGACGGCGACGACGGCCACCCCGGCGGCGACCAGGCTCGCCAGGCCCATGCCGGAGAGGAAGGTGTCATGGGCGACGTCGGCGATCTTGCCGGCGACCTCCGGGGGCGTCCCCGGCTGCACCGGGGGCACGCCGACCTGGACGGCCTCCGCGGCCTTGTCCATCTGCTCCGGGTCCAGCGGCGGAAGCTGGGCTTCGGCCCAGTTCCCTTCCAGGTCGCTGTCGACCTTGGAGGCCATGACGGCGCCGAGGACGGCCGTGCCGAGCGCGCCGCCGATCTGCATCGCGGCCTGCTGGAGGCCACCGGCGACGCCGGACAGTTCGAGCGGGGCGTTGCCGACGATGACCTCGGTGGCGCCCACCATGACCGGCGCGAGGCCGAGGCCGAGGAGGGCGAACCAGATCGACATCACCGCGCTGCTGGTGCCCTTGTCCAGGGTCGACATGCCGAACATGGCGAGCGCGGTGAAGAGCATGCCGCCGGCGAGCGGGATGCGCGGGCCGACCTTGGTGATCACGGCGCCGGCGAGCGGGGAGGCGACGATCATCATGCCGGTGAGCGGCAGCAGGTGCAGACCGGCGTCGACCGGGCTCAGCCCGTGCACGTTCTGCAGGTAGAAGGTGACGAAGAACAGACCGCCCATGAAGGCGATCGCCATCAGCACCATCAGGACCACGCCGGCCGACAGCGGCACGGACTTGAACAGCTTCATCGGGATCAGCGGCTCGGCGACCTTCTTCTCCCAGACGGCGAAGACCACGAAGCAGACGACGGCCGCGGCTATGAAGCCCCAGGTCTTGGCGCCGCCCCAGCCCCAGCCGGCCTCCGGGGCCTTGATGAGCGCCCAGACCAGGCAGAACATCGCCACGGACAGCAACAGGATGCCGGGGATGTCGAAGGAGCGCGGGGCGTTCTCCGCGCGGTGGTCCTTGAGGATGACCACGCCGAGGGCGACGGCGAGGATGCCGACCGGCACGTTGATGAAGAAGACCGACTGCCAGCTCACGTGCTCGACCAGCAGACCGCCGACGATGGGGCCGCCCGCGGTGGACGCACCGATCACCATGCCCCAGATGCCGATGGCCATGTTCAGCTTCTCGGCGGGGAAGGTGGCGCGCAGCAGGCCGAGCGCGGCCGGCATCAGCAGCGCGCCGAAGAGGCCCTGGAGCACCCGGAAGGTGACCACCATCGCGATGCTGCTGGAGAAGCCGATGGCGGCGGACGCGGCGGCGAAGCCGACGACGCCGATGAGGAAGGTCTGGCGGTGTCCGAAGCGGTCACCGAGCTTGCCCGCGGTGATCAGCGTGACCGCGAGGGCGAGGAAGTACCCGTTGGTGATCCACTGGACGTCGGAGAAGGTGGCATCGAGGTCCTTCGCGATCGCGGGGTTGGCGATCGCGACGATGGTGCCGTCCAGCGCGACCATCATCACGCCGATGGCGACGGCGAAGAGGGTCAACCAGGGGTGGCCGCGGAGCCCGCTGCCCGGGGCCGGTGCGGCGTCCCGGGGCTCCCGCGGCGCCTTGTCGACGGTGATCTGACTAGTCATGAAGGCAGCGTAATGTCAGCCACTGACAGTTGACAAAGCGATTTATTAGTCGGTAACTGTCTCTTAGGTCACAGGTAGGCTGACCTGGTCCGAAGCCCCGGGTCACCAGCCCCCGCGGTGCTCCCGGGCGTTTCTTCGACCTCCTGCCGGAGCCCTTTTCGGTCGTCCGGCTCCCAGACGATCACCGACCAACCAAGTGAGGCCATGACGTGACGGTCGAGCCGGCGGAGGTCGCCGGACTGCGCGAGCGGAAGAAGCAGCGGACGCGCTACGCGCTGGCGCGCGCGGCGCTGGAGCTGTTCACCACGCAGGGCTTCGACGAGACCACGGTCGACGAGATCGCCGAGGTGGTGGACGTCTCGCAGCGCACGTTCTTCCGCTACTACGCCAGCAAGGAGGAGGCCGCCTTCGCCGTCCAGGAGGTCGTCGAGCGCAGCTTCGTGGACGCGCTGCGGGCGCGTCCGCCGCGGGAGGCGCCGTTCACCGCGATGCGCCGGGCGGTGCTGGCGGCGTGGGACGGCATCGGGGAGACCGTCGCGGAGATCGCCCCCGTCGACCTGCACATGCGCTCGTACCTGCTGATCGAGTCCACTCCGGCGCTGCTCGCGGTGCACATCCGACGCTCCATGGAGACGGAGGAGAAGATCGCCTCCCTCATCGCCGAGCGCGAGGGGATCGACGTCGACGAGGACCCGCGCGCGCGGGTCGCCGTCGCGGCGTTCAGCGGGGCGATGCGGGTGGCCGGGCGGTGGTGGAGCGAGGGCGAGGACCACAGTCCGGAGGCGATCCGCGACCTGACCGCGCGGTGCATGGACCAGTTGGGCCCGGCGCTGATGGGCTCGTGGCGGGCGGACGCCCCGCAGGGGTGACGCCCCGCAGGAGCGGGACACCGCCCTCGGGGTCCGCGCGGCGACCGCCGTACGGACCCGCGCACCGCCTGCCGCCGGGCCCCCGCCGAGGGCCCGCGGCGCGGGGGCCTACCCTAGGGCGCGGTGTCTTCTTCCCTCTCCCCCACGTGGACCGCGGGGCGCGCCCTGCTCGCGCTCGCGGTCGTGTTCGTGATGCTGTCGACGACCGGCTGGACCGCCGTGCGGCGCGGCGCCGCGCCGCTCGGCCCGTACGACGCCGAGGCCGCCGCCTGGCGGGCCGCGTCCGTCGGCGGTCGGCCGCTGCCGCGGACCGACGCCCCGCCGCAGCGGCTCGCCGACTTCTTCGCGTCCCTCGCCGCCCGGGACCGCGACCGGCTCGCCGAACGCCTCCCCCTGGTCGTGGGGAACCTCAACGGCGCCCCGGTCACGCTGCGCTACCGCGCCAACCGGATCGCGCTCCAGCGCGAGTTGACCCGGGAGCGGGAGCGCGAACGCCTCACGCACGGGGCGCTCAGCGCCGACGGACGGCGCGACGCGGCCCGTCGCCAACACCGGCTCCAGGCCCTGATGGACCCCGGCCGCCAGGTCCTCGCCTTCGACCCCTCGGGCGCCGGCCGGGTCGCCGAGGTGCTCGGCGACCTCGACCGGGCCGAGCGGGTCTCCGTCGTCGTCCCGGGCGTGGACACCAATCTGCTGACGTTCGAGCGGACGCAGCGCAAGTACACCGCCCCGGCCGGGATGGCGCGGTCCCTGTACGCAGCGGGGCGGGCCGCCGCCCCCGGCATCCGTACCGCGGTCATCGCCTGGGCCGACTACACCGCGCCCGTCGGCGTCGGCGTGGAGTCCGCGATGGGCCGGCTCGCCGAGGGCGGGTCCGACCGGCTGGTGGCCCTCACCGGCGCACTGCCCGGCCCGTCGCGGATCAGCCTGGTCTGCCACAGCTACGGCTCGGTGGTGTGCGGGGTCGCAGCGCACCGGCTCACCCCCCGGGTCACGGACATCGCCGTCGCCGGCAGCCCCGGCATGCGCGCCGGGAACGTCGCCGAGCTGGGCGCCCGGGCCCGGGTGTGGGCGGCCCGGGACCGCGACGACTGGATCGAGGACGTGCCGCACCTGGAAGTGGGCGGCTTCGGGCACGGCACGGACCCGGTGTCGCCGGAGTTCGGCGCCCGCGTAGTGTCTACTGCGGGAGCTATCGGCCACACCGGCTATTTCGAGCCAGGTACCGAAAGCGTGACCAACTTCGCCAATGTGGCGGTCGGTTCGTACGAGGGCGTGAGCTGCGCCGGTGACGACGCCACGTGCCGACGTGATATTTCCGGCGAAGCGGCGTCCTGACGCGCGTAGAACTTTGTGAGCATCGCTCTGCTTCAAGGGGCGACGGGAGCGTGCCCGACGCCTACGATGATGCGTATGGGTGATGTACTGGCCGGAATTCACGCCACATGGGAGTTCGAGTCCGACTCCGTGCTCATCCGCTACCAACGGGGACACCGCACACCGAAGCTGCTCCAGGCGCTCCGCGAACGCCGCATCCCCCACGATGCGTTGGCGTCGGTGGCGCTCTCCCCGGGCAAGCGGGGGACGTTCGTGTTGCGCGCGGCACCGAGATCGGGCGCGGATCCGCTGATGGACGCCGCGGCGGGGCAGCTGAAGGAGGAGAGCGACCCTTACCGGCTCGTACTCCCGGCCGACCAGGAGGCCGCCGCCCTGCACTACCGCGATCGGCTGAGCGCCGTGCTGGCCGCCGACGCGGACCTGCCGGCGGCGCGCTACGTGGTCGCGGCCCCCGACTCCCCGCTGTCCTTCAAGGCGTACGACGGAAAGGCGTCCTTCGACGGACAGCGGGTCGACTTCCGCTGGTCCTCGACGGGCGCGTCCTCCGCGAAGTGGAAGGCCGGCGACCAGAGCTTCCCGGTCACCGAGCTGACCGGCGTCGAGTGGCGCACCCCCGAGGGCCCCGCCGGCTATCTGCGGCTGCTGCGCCGGGCCTCGGTGCCGACCCCGCCGGACCGGGTCGACAAGGACCCGGCCGCGGTGGTCTTCGGCTTCCGCAACGGCACGGTGCACGAGTCCCTGCCGTTCGCCGCCGCGGTCCTGGAGTCCGTGCGGCGGGCCGGTCCCGTCCCGGTCGCCCCGGTGCCGGGGGCGCCGGCCGCCGGACGGCGCGACCCCGCCGACATCGCCGAGCGCATACGCCACCTCGGGGAGCTGCGGGACGCGGGCCTGGTGACGGACGAGGAGTTCACGTCCAAGAAGACGGAGCTGCTGGCGGAGCTGTGAGCGCGCGAGACGCCGCTCGGGCCCTGCGTAGCACCCCGGTATGACGTCGTACCGCACCCCCTGGGTATGACGCCGTCGCCCGCGGGGCTGCCTACCCTGGCGTGACCATGTCTCGATCGCCTGCCACCTCGCCCCAGCCGCCCCTGTGGCGCTCCGCCCGCACCCAGCTCCGCCTGCTCGTCGCGGCCGTGCGCACCCCCTCCCACGAGGCGACCCCGCTCTTCGCCGCCTCCGAGCGGGCCCTGTTGCGGTACGCGCCGTACGCCGTCGCCTTCGTCGCGGTCGCGATCCTGCTGCCGACGTCGGTGACCGTGGTCGCCCGGGAGTACGGCCTGAACGGCCCGATGGCCGGAGCGCTGGCCGTCGCACAGACCGCGCCCCTGCTGCTCGCGGTGACCCGCCCGCTCCAGGCGTGGTGGATCGTCTTCGCGGCCGACGTGCTCGGCGGCATCGTCCTGGCGGGCGCGGTCGACGTGACGGGCCGCTCCTGGCCGTGGACGCCGATGGTGATCATCGGCTACGTGATCCTGATGCTCTTCCTCGGGCTGCGGGAGTCACGGCGCGCGCTGGTCGCCGTGTGGCTGGCCACGGGGCTGGCGGGGTTCCTCTTCGAACTGGCGGGCTCCGATCTCAGCGACGGCAGCTGGCTGCTGCTGTTCGTCCTGACCGGGGTGGCGCTGGTGGTCACCGGCGCCCTGCGGGAGCGCGGCGACGCCCAGCGGCGGCTGGCCGCGCAGGAGACCATCAGCGAGACCGAGCGCGCCCAGCGCACGCTGCTGGAGGAGCGCACCCGGATCGCCCGCGAGCTGCACGACGTCGTCGCCCACCACATGTCCGTGATCACGGTGCAGGCGGACTCGGCGCCGTACCGCATCAGCGGGCTGCCCGACGAGGCCCGGGAGGAGTTCACCAGCATCGCCGCGAGCGCCCGCGAGTCCCTGACCGAGATGCGACGGCTGCTGGCGGTGCTGCGCAGCGAGGACGCCGACGGGGAGCTGGCCCCGCAGCCGGGCGTCGCGCGGGTGCAGCAGCTGGTGGAGGCGACGGTCCGGGCCGGGGTGCCCGTCGAGCTGTCGCTGAGCGTGCCCGCGGGCTCCGTGCCGCAGGCCGTCGACCTGTCCGCGTACCGCATCGTCCAGGAGGCGCTGTCGAACGTGGTGCGGCACGCGCCCGGGGCCGCGACCCGGGTGTCCGTGGTGTCCGACGGCACGGACCTGATCGTGGTGGTGGTCAACGGGCCCGCGGCGGAGGCGGGGACCGCGGCGCCGCCGCTGGAGTCCGCGGGCACGGGGCACGGTCTGGTCGGGATGCGCGAACGCGTACGGTTGACGGGCGGCACGCTGGACACCGGTCCGCTGCCGGACGGGGGGTTCAGGGTGGCTGCACGGCTGCCGCTGGCCTCGTCCCCGCCGGAAGCGCCGGACGCCCCGGACGCGCCCGACGTGCCCGTGCCGTGACCGTCCGCCCCGGAGGCCCCCGAGTGACCATTCGCGTGATCATCGTCGACGACCAGGCCATGGTCCGTGCCGGCTTCGCCGCGCTGCTGTCCGCGCAGGCCGACATCGACGTCGTCGGCGAGGCGCCGGACGGCCGGGCGGGCGTGGACGTGGCCCGCTCCACCCACCCCGACGTGGTCCTCATGGACGTCCGCATGCCGGAGATGGACGGCCTCGCCGCGGCCCGGGCGATCCTCGAACCCCCGCTCGGGGTGGTGCACGTGCCGAAGGTGCTGATGCTCACCACGTTCGACGTGGACGACTACGTGTACGAGGCGCTGCGCGCGGGCGCGTCCGGCTTCCTGCTGAAGGACGCGCCGCCGGCGGACCTGATCTCGGCGGTACGGATCGTGGCGGCGGGCGAGGCGCTGCTGGCGCCGTCCGTGACGCGCCGTCTCATCGCCGACTTCGCGGCGCAGCGTCCGGCCCCGCGGAAGGACCCCTCGCTCCGGCTGAAGGGACTCACTCCGCGGGAGACGGAGGTGCTGGAGCTGATCGCCCGGGGCCTGTCGAACCAGGAGATCGCACGGCATCTGGTGGTGGCGGAACAGACGGTGAAGACGCACATCGGTCGGGTGCTGGCGAAGCTGGACCTCCGCGACCGGGCGCAAGCGGTGATCTTCGCCTACGAGTCGGGCCTGGTCCGCCCGGGCACTGCGTGACGCCGGCGCTTGCCCGTACGCCCCGGGTGCGGCTTGCCGCGCCGCGGATCTGCGGGCTGTGCGTGGTTGCGCACCCCTGACGTCCCCGTCGTTGTTTCTGCGGGTGCGTCGGTCCCTGCGGGCCGCGTGTGGCTTGTCGCGCAGTTCCGCCCCCTATGCCCAGAGGGCATGGGGGGACCCCCAGCGCCCCTGTTGTGGCTGCTGTTGTCCTTTAACCGTCCGTAGCGGGTAGCCCGCAGGGCAGGGTGTTGAGGGGCGCTGGGACCAACGCTCCCGCGGGGAAACGGCGCAGCCGTCGGAGGGCTGGGGGGTGAGTTCACCCCCTACCCCGGGGCTACGCCCCACATCGCTCCGCGGGGGGACGCCTTCAGCGACACCTCGTTCCTAACTTCCTCCCGTCCCACCGGCGCAGCCCGCGCCCTGGGGGAGGGAGGAACAGCACATGCGCCGGTACAAGAGGACCGCGGTCGCCGTCGCCGCGGCGGCAGCGCTGGGAGCCACGGGGGGCGTCGCCGGCAGCGGGGAGCCGCCCGTCACCGGGCCGCCGCCCGGGACCGCCGCGTGGAACGCGGACCGTACGTTCGGGCGCGCCCTGCCCGACCCGGCCCGCACCGCCCCCGCGGACGTCGCCGCGTTCTTCCGGAGCCTCGGGCCCGCCGCCCGGCAGGAGTTGGTGGAGCGTCACCCCCTCGTCGTCGGCAACCTCGACGGCGTACCCGTCCGTCTGCGCTACGCGGCGAACGCCCGTGCCGTGCACGGCACGCCGCACGCCCGGCTGGCGCAGCCCGGGCGGCAGATCCTCGCGTTCGACCCCCGCGGACGCGGCCAGGTCGCGGAGGTGCACGGCGATCTGGAGCGGGCGCGGCACGTGGCCGTGATCGTGCCGGGGGCGGACGTGGACGCCGGCACGTTCGACCGTGCGAAGGACCCGTACGGCACCCCCACCGGCATGGCGAAGTCCCTGCGCACGGCCACGGCCGGCACCACCGCGGTGATCGCGTGGACCGGTTACACCACGCCCGTCGGCGTCGGCCCGGACTCCGCGACCGGTGGCCACGCGGAGGCGGGGGCGCCGCGGCTGGCGCGCTTCACCCGGGGCCTGGCCGCGGTCGGCGCCCCGCGCCCCAGCCTGTTCTGCCACAGCTACGGCTCCGTGGTGTGCGGCCTCGCCGCGAAGGAGGCCGTGGCGAAGGACCTCGTCGTCTTCGGCTCCCCCGGCATGCGCGCCGACTCCGTGCGCGCGTTGGGGACGACGGCCCGGGTGTGGGCGGCGAAGAACCGGACCGACTGGATCTCCAAGGTGCCGAACGTGGACCTGTTCGGCCTCGGGCACGGCGCGGACCCCGCCGCCCGCGACTTCGGCGCCCGTCGCGTACCCGCCGAGCGGGCGCAGGGCCACACCGGCTACTTCGCCCCCGGCACCGACTCGCTGGCCGCCTTCGCCGCCATCGCGCAGGACGCCGGAGGTGCGGTCCGATGAGCCTCACCCATCGCGCCGGTCGCCTCGCCGCCCGGATCGAGGCCCGCACCCCCGCCCACCGCGACCGCGCCGTCGACGGGCTGCGCGCCCTCGCCCTGCTCGCCGTCCCCCTCGGCCACTGGATGCTCGGCGGCTTCGCCCTCGGCGACGACAGCGCCCTGCGCAACGCCAGCCCGCTCTCCTCCTTCGGCTTCTTCGCGCCCGCGAGCTGGGTCCTCCAGATGCTGGGGATCTTCTTCCTGGTGGGCGGGTACGCGTCCGTGCTGTCGTACCGCCGCCGCACCGGCTCCACCGCCGCCTGGCTGCGGCAGCGCGCGGCCCGGCTCGGCCGGCCCGTGGTGGGCGTGACGGCCGTGTGGGCGGCGCTGATTCCGCTGCTGTACGCGCTGGGCGTGCCGGCCACCACCGTGCGCACAGGGACGACGCTGGTGGTGCAGCCGCTGTGGTTCGTCGGCGTGTACGTCGTCGTCACGGCACTGACTCCGCTGTGCGCACGGGCCGCCCGCAGATGGGGCGGGTGGACCGCCGCGCCGCTGCTCGGCTCGGTCGCCCTGGTCGACCTGCTGCGGTACGGCCCGTACGCGGAGGCGGTGCCGGGGTGGCTCGGCGTGCTCAACGTGCTGCCGGGCTGGCTGTTCGCGTACCAACTCGGCGCGGCGTGGGGCGAGGGCAAGCTCACCCGGGTGCACGCCCGCGTCCTGTTGCTCGGCGGCGGCGCCCTGTTCGCGACGCTGCTGCTGGCCTTCGACTATCCGCTGTCGATGGTCGGCGTGCCGGGCGAGGCGCGGACGAACTCGCATCCGCCGTCCCTGCTGGTGCTGGCGTTGGCCGCGGCCCAGAGCGGCGCGGCGCTGCTGCTGCGCGCACGGATCGGCCGGCTGCTGGCCCGGCCCGCGCTGTGGGCGCCGGTGGTGGTGGTCAACCTGTCCGCGATGACGATCCTGTGCTGGCACCAGAGCGCGATGCTGGCGGCGGCGGTCCCCGCGTCGTACGTCGGCGAGGTCGCGGGGCTGACCACCGCGCCCGACACCCTCGGCTGGATCGCGGCCCGGCTGGCGTGGCTGCCGGTGTTCGCCGCGCTGTTGGTGGTCATCGGCCGGTACGCGCGCGGGTTCGAGTCCCCCTGGCGCACGGGCTCCCGGGCGGCGACGGCCCGCCGGGCGCTGGCCGGGCTGCTCGCGACGGGCTTCGCGGCCTTCGCCCTCTGGGCGTAGGACCGGGTTACTCCCGGTCCGCGGAGGTGCCGGCCATGTTCGCGTACCGATCGCCGACGACCTTCGCCGCGATCGGCTCCAGCCGCGCCAGTTCGTCGGCGGTCAGCCGCACCCGGGTGGCCGCCGCGTTCTCCCGGACCCGGCTCGCCTTGCGGGTGCCGGGGATGGGGACCACGGGCAGGCCGTGCACGTCGGCCTGCTGCTGCACCCAGGCGAGCGCGACCTGGCCCGGCGTCGCGCCGTGGGCCTCGGCGATCGCCCGTACCGGCGCCAGCAGTTCGGCGTTCGCCCGCGCGTTGTCGCCGGTGAACCTCGGCTGCTGGTGCCGGAAGTCGCCCTCGGCCAGCTCCTTCGCGGCGTCCGTGAAGGCGCCCGCCAAGAAGCCGCGGCCGAGGGGCGAGTACGGCACGAACGCGACGCCCAGCTCGGCCGCCGCCGATACGGCGGTGTGCTCCCCCTCAACGTCCCGGCTGAACAGCGACCACTCCGACTGGAGCGCGGCGATCGGGTGCACTGCGTGCGCCTCCCGCAGCTCCGCGCCGGTCACCTCGCTCAGCCCCAGGTGCCGCACCTTGCCCGCCCGCACCAGCTCGGCCATGGCGCCGACGGAGTCCGCGAGCGGCACCGCGGGGTCGCGCCGGTGCATGTAGTACAGGTCGATGACGTCCACGCCCAGCCGCTGGAGGCTGTCGTCGACGGCCCGCCGGATGTAGGCCGGGTCGTTGCGCACGTGCCGGACCTCGACGTCGGAACTGCCGTCGACGGAGCGGTCGATGGCGAACTTGGTCGCGATGGTGACCTCGTCGCGGTGCCGGGCCAGGAAGGGCGCGAGGAAGCGCTCGTTGGCGCCCCGCCCGTACATGTCGGCGGTGTCGAAGAGCGTGACGCCGGCGTCCAGCGCGGCGTCCAGGGTGGCGCGGGCGGCGCCTTCGTCCGTACCGCCGTAGAACTCGCTCATGCCCATGCACCCCAGGCCCTGGACCCCGACGAGTGGTCCGTCGGTGCCCAGGCGCACCTGGGCGATGGGGGCGATGCGTGCGTCGGTCGCGTTGTCTTCGGTCACGTCGGGTCCGTCCTTCCGTACAACTCGATCTTGTGGTCCAGGACCGCGAGGGTGCCGTGCAGCTCCGCGACGCGTTCGAGGACGGTGCGACGGGTGCGCACCAGCAGCTCGCGCCGCTCGTCCACGGTGTGCTCGCCCGCCCGCACCAGCTCGGCGTAGCGGACCATGTCCGCGACCGGCATCCCGGTCAGCCGCAGCTTGCCGACGAAGGCGAGCCAGTCGAGGTCCTGGTTGGTGAAGCGGCGCTGCCCGGTGTGCGAGCGGTCCACGTACGACATCAGCCCGATCCGCTCGTACCAGCGCAGCGTGTGCGCGGACAGCCCGGTCCACGCGGCGACCTCGCCGATCGTGTAGCGGTCGGAGCCGTCGGGGCGGGGGTGGCCGGATTCGGCGAGGCACAAGTCCACCGGGGTGTCCGTACGGACGCGGTCGTCCTGGGTCAGCGTCATGCCTTCCACGCTAGGACCTTCGAGTGCGCTCTAAGCAAGCGCGGAGCGGTGAGTACGCGGTGATGGCGCCCGGGTGCACGGCGTGACCGGCCGGGTCCCCGCGGCGCCGCGCCGGGGCCACCCCGTAGGCTTCGTGACCATGCAGAGCCTGGCGCTGACCGAGATGTGGCCCGTCCCGACCGCGGCGAGCGCCGTCGTCCTGGCGGACGGCACCACCGCCGGCCGCCACGGCCCCACCGACCACCGCTTCCCGCTGGCGTCGGTGACCAAGCCGCTGGCCGCGTACGCGGTCCTCGTCGCGTACGAGGAGGGCGCGGTCGAACTGGACGAGCCGGCCGGCCCCGCGGGCTCGACGGTGCGCCACCTGCTGGCGCACACCTCGGGCCTCGCCTTCGACGAACACCGCGTGAGCGCGGAGCCCGGCACCCGCCGGATCTACTCCAACGCGGGTTTCGAGGTGCTGGCGGACCACGTCGCCGCGGCGACGGACATCCCCTTCGCCGAGTACCTGCGGCAGGCCGTCCTGGAGCCACTGGGCATGACGGCCACGGCCCTGGAGGGCGCGGGCTCCGCGGCGAAGGACGCGGTGTCGACGGTGGACGACCTGGTCCGCTTCGCCGCGGAGGTCCAGGCGCCGAAGCTGCTGGACCCCCGCACGGTCCTGGACGCGATGACGGTCACCCACCCCGGCCTGGCGGGCCTGCTGCCGGGCTACGGCCGCCAGACCCCGAACGACTGGGGCCTCGGCTTCGAGATCCGCGACGCCAAGTCGCCGCACTGGACGGGCGCGACGTCCTCCCCCCGCACCTTCGGCCACTTCGGCCAGTCGGGCACGTTCCTGTGGATCGACCCGGACGCGGGCGCGGCGTGCGTGGCCCTGACGGACCGCGCGTTCGGCCCCTGGGCGATCGACGCGTGGCCCCGCTTCACGGACGCGGTCCTCACCGAGCTGCGCACCCGCGCGTAGCCCCTGGCCCGGCCCGACGTACGCGCCATGTCCCTGCGGGCACGGGAGCACCCCCACCTGCGCCCGGAGGGAGTGGGGACCCCCATCGCCGCCCCCGTCGCTTTGTCTGCGGGCTGGAGTGGGGGTTTCAGGGGCGCGGAGAACTGCGCGACAAGCCCACCACCGGGCCGCGGCGACCAACGCACCCGCGGAGAAACGGCGCGCCCGCCCGAGCGAAAGGGCGCCGCCTCAGTGGGAGAAACTCCAGATCAGCGCCTCCGCGGGCCGCGGGGAGACTGCCGCTAGCGTGACGACCCCCGCATCCACCAGGCGCGCCGCGTCGCCCGGCGACAGCACCGCGTCGCCCTCGGCCGTCCGCACGGACAGCTCGCCGCGCACCACGTGGACGTACGCGCGGGGCGCGAGCGTCAGGGACGCCTGCTCCCCGGGGGCCACGCGGCGCACGTGGAGGGTCGCGTCCGCCCCGGAGAGGGCGTACGGCGTCGCGTCCGCGAACCCGCGGACGACCTCGTACGACGGTTCGCCGCCGAACTCCCTCGGCGCGAGCCACATCTGGACGAACACCAGCGGGACCCCGCCCGCGTTGCGCTCCACGTGGCGTACGCCGTCGCCCGCGCTCAGTCGCTGGAGGTCGCCGGGGCGCACCACGGTCGCGCGGCCCGTGGAGTCCTCGTGCGTCAGTTCGCCCTCGACCACCCAGGTCACGATCTCCGTGTGGCTGTGCGGGTGTTCGGCGAAGCCCGCGCCCGGGGCGAGGCGCTCCTCGTTGCAGGCGACCAGCGCCCCGAAGCGGAGGTTGTCGGGGTCGTAGTGGCCGCCGAAGGAGAAGGCGTGCGCGCTCTCGATGCCGGCGGTCGGCTCCCCGCCGGGGTACCGCTGCGCGGCGCGTCGTACGTCGATCACACCGGCAACCGTAGCCTGCGCGGCGGCGGCACTTGTGCCCCGGCAATCCGTCCGGCCCCCCGGATAAGGCAGTCTTGTCACGTGCCCGAACCTGGATCGAACGACGCCCACCCCCATTCCGCGACCCTGAAGCGACTGGAACAGTCCTCGGGGCGCCTCGCGGCGAACGCCATCGCGCGGATGGACGAGACGCTGCCGTGGTACCGGGCGATGCCCCCGGAGAACCGTTCGTGGATCGGCTTGGTGGCGCAGGCCGGCATCGCCGCGTTCACGGAGTGGTTCCGGCGTCCGGAGACCCCGCAGGCGATCTCGACGGACGTCTTCGGCACGGCGCCGCGCGAGCTGACCCGGGCGATCACGCTGCGGCAGACCGTGGAGATGGTGCGCACCACCATCGAGGTCATGGAGTCGGCGATCGAGGAGGTCGCGGCCCCCGGCGACGAGGCGGTGCTGCGCGAGGCGCTGCTGGTGTACGCGCGGGAGATCGCCTTCGCCACCGCCCAGGTGTACGCGCAGGCCGCGGAGGCCCGCGGCGCCTGGGACGCCCGGCTGGAGTCGCTGGTCGTCAACGCGGTGCTCTCCGGCGAGGCGGACGAGGGCGCGGTGTCGCGCGCCGCGGCCCTGGGGTGGAACGCGCCGGACCACGTGTGCGTCATCCTCGGCACCGCCCCGGACGGGGACAGCGAGCTGACGGTGGAGGCGATCCGACGGGCCGCGCGGCACGCCAAGCTCCAGGTGCTGACGGGCGTGCTGGGCAACCGCCTGGTGGTGATCGCGGGCGGCAGCGAAAACCCCCTTCAGGTGGCGAAGGCGCTGATCGGGCCGTACGCGGCGGGTCCGGTGGTGGCGGGCCCGGTGGTGCCGGACCTGCTGGCCGCCACCCGCTCGGCACAGGCCGCCGCGGCCGGGTTGAAGGCGTGCTCGGCATGGCAGGACGCGCCGCGTCCGGTGCTCGCGGACGATCTCCTGCCGGAGCGCGCCATCGCGGCCGATCCGGCGGCGCGGGAGCAGTTGGTGGAGGAGATCTACAGACCGCTGGAGGAAGCGGGCTCCGCGCTGCTGGAGACCCTCAGTGTGTACCTGGAGCAGGCGAGCAGCCTGGAGGGCGCGGCGCGCATGCTGTTCGTGCACCCCAACACCGTGCGCTACCGGCTACGACGTGTGACTGACGTCACCGGCTGGTCACCCTCCGACGTGCGGTCCGCGTTCACCCTGCGAATCGCGCTCATCCTTGGACGCTTGGCCGACGGAGATCCACAGTCCTAGACTTTTGTTGGACACCAACAATTCCCCCAACGGTTCTTCGTCCCTGTCCCCACGGGCGTCGGGGACCGCTCACAAGAGAGAGTGTGAGGGTGCTCGTACTCGTCGCTCCCGGCCAAGGCGCTCAGACGTCCGGCTTCCTGACCCCCTGGCTCGACCTCCCCGGTGTCGCCGACCGCCTCGCGGCCTGGTCGGACGCCTTGGAGTTCGACTTCACCTACTACGGCACGAAGGCCGACGCGGACGAGATCCGGGACACGGCCGTCGCGCAGCCCCTGCTGGTGGCAGCCGGTCTGCTGTCCGCCGGCGCCCTCGGTGACGGCGCCCCGATCGCACCCGACGCGGTGGCGGGCCACAGCGTCGGCGAGATCACCGCCGCCGCCCTGGCCGGCGTCCTCGACGACGAGGCCGCGCTCCGCTTCGTCCGTACCCGCGGTCTGGCGATGGCCGAGGCCGCCGCCGTCACGGAGACGGGCATGTCCGCCGTGCTCGGCGGGGACCCGGACGCCGTGCTCGGGCACCTCGAAGGGCTCGGACTGACCCCGGCGAACGTCAACGGCGCCGGTCAGATCGTGGCCGCCGGCACCATGGAGCAGCTCGCGGCGCTGTCCGCGGACCGCCCGGAGAAGGCGCGCGTCATCACGCTGAAGGTGGCCGGTGCCTTCCACACGGCACACATGGCTCCCGCGGTTGCCACACTGGAAGGGGCGGCAGCGCAGCTGACCGTCGCGGATCCGGTGCTCCCGTACGTCTCGAACAAGGACGGCGCGGTCGTCACCGGCGGCGAGGAGGTCCTCGCGCGCATCGTCGGGCAGGTCGCCAACCCGGTCCGCTGGGACCTGTGCATGGAGACCTTCCGCGAGCGCGGCGTCACCGCGCTGATCGAGGTGTGCCCGGCCGGTACGCTCACCGGTCTCGCCAAGCGGGCGCTGCCCGGCGTCAAGACGCTGGCGCTGAAGACCCCGGACGACCTGGAAGCGGCCCGCGCCCTGATCGCCGAGCACGCCGGTCGGTCGGCGGCCTGACGCAGCCTGGACAAGGAGAGCCGTACAGATGGCGAAGATCAAGCCCGGTAAGGGCGCTCCCTACGCACGGATCATGGGGGTCGGCGGCTACCGCCCGGTGCGGGTCGTCCCGAACGACGTGATCCTGGAGAAGATCGACTCGTCGGACGAGTGGATCCGGTCGCGCTCCGGCATCGCCAGCCGCCACTGGGCCTCCGACGAGGAGACCGTGACCGCGATGTCCGTCGAGGCGTCGGGCAAGGCGCTGGCGGACGCCGGCATCGAGCCGCACCAGATCGGTGGGGTCATCGTCTCCACCGTGTCGCACTTCAAGCAGACGCCCGCGGTGGCCACCGAGATCGCGGACCGGATCGGCGCGGCGAAGCCCGCCGCGTTCGACATCTCCGCCGGCTGCGCGGGCTTCGGCTACGGGCTGACCCTCGCCCGCGGCATGATCACCGACGGCTCCGCGGAGTACGTACTGGTCATCGGTGTGGAGCGGCTGAGCGACCTGACCGACCTGGAGGACCGTGCGACGGCCTTCCTGTTCGGTGACGGCGCCGGCGCGGTCGTCGTGGGCCCCGCGAAGGAGCCGATGATCGGCCCGACGGTGTGGGGCTCGGAGGGCGACAAGTCCGAGACCATCAAGCAGACCGTGCCGTGGACGGACTACCGCGACGGCACCGTGGCGCGGTTCCCGGCGATCACCCAGGAGGGCCAGGCGGTCTTCCGCTGGGCCGTGTTCGAGATGGCGAAGGTGGCCCAGCAGGCGCTGGACGCCGCCGGAATCAGCGCGGACGACCTGGACGTCTTCATTCCGCACCAGGCCAACATGCGGATCATCGACTCGATGGTGAAGACACTGAAGCTGCCGGAGCACGTCACGGTCGCCCGTGACGTGGAGACCACCGGCAACACCTCGGCCGCCTCGATCCCGCTCGCGATGGAGCGGCTCCTGGCGACCGGGCAGGCCAAGAGCGGCGACACGGCGCTCGTCATCGGCTTCGGGGCGGGTCTCGTCTACGCCGCCACGGTCGTTACCCTCCCCTAGGCACCGGATCTCCCGATCCGGCCCGGAATCTTCCGGACCGGCGCCCGAGCATCCGGACGCCACACCTCTGACACCGAAAAGAATCGAAGGAGCGCCACATGGCCGCCACGCAGGAAGAGATCGTCGAAGGTCTCGCGGAGATCGTGAACGAGATCGCCGGCATCCCGGTCGAGGACGTCCAGCTGGACAAGTCCTTCACCGACGACCTGGACGTCGACTCGCTGTCCATGGTCGAGGTCGTCGTCGCCGCCGAGGAGCGCTTCGACGTGAAGATCCCCGACGAGGACGTCAAGAACCTCAAGACGGTCGGGGACGCCGCCAACTACATCCTCAAGCACCAGGGCTGATCACCAGCCGGATCCAGGGCGCGCTGGTCGCCACCCGTCGGTGGCGTCGTGAGACTCGCACCCCCATACACGTGGAGAGAGAATTCCTGTGAACTCGACCAATCGCACCGTGGTCGTCACCGGTATCGGCGCAACCACACCGTTGGGTGGCGACAGCGCAACGACCTGGGAGGGCATGGTGGCCGGGCGCTCCGGAGCGAAGCACCTGGAAGGTGAGCGCTTCGCCGAGCTGTCCGTCCGCATCGCCGCGCCCGTCGCGGTGGAGCCGGGGGACGTGCTGCCCCGGCCGGTCGCCCGCAAGCTGGACCGCTCGGCGCAGTTCGCGCTGATCGCGGCCCGGGAGGCCTGGGCGGACGCGGGTTACACCGCTCCGGCCGGTGAGGGCGACGCGGTCGACCCGGACCGGCTGGGCACGGTGATCGCCTCCGGCATCGGCGGCGTCACCACCCTGCTCGACCAGTACGACGTACTGAAGGAGAAGGGCGCGCGGCGGGTCTCCCCGCACACCGTGCCCATGCTCATGCCGAACAGCCCGTCGGCCAACGTCGGCCTGGAGGTCAACGCACGGGCCGGGGTGCACACTCCGGTGTCGGCGTGCGCGTCCGGCGCGGAGGCCATCGGGTACGCCGTGGAGATGATCCGCACCGGTCGTGCGGACGTCGTCGTGGCGGGCGGCACGGAGGCGGCGATCCACCCGCTGCCGGTGGCCGCGTTCGCCAACATGATGGCGATGTCGAAGAACAACGACGAGCCCGAGAAGGCGTCGCGCCCCTTCGACACCGCCCGGGACGGCTTCGTCCTCGGCGAGGGCGCCGGCGTGATCGTCCTGGAGTCGGCCGAGCACGCCGCCAAGCGCGGCGCCAAGGTCTACTGCGAGGTCCTGGGCCAGGGCCTGTCGGCCGACAGCCACCACATCGCCCAGCCGGAGCCCACCGGTCGCGGCATCGCCGCAGCGGTGCGCGCCCTGGTGGAGACGACGGACCTCAAGCCCGAGCAGCTCGTGCACCTGAACGCGCACGCGACGTCCACCCCGCTCGGTGACGCCGCCGAGGTGAAGGCGCTGCGCCAGGTGCTCGGCGACGACCTCGACCACATCGCGATCACCTCGACGAAGTCGATGACGGGCCACCTCCTCGGTGGCGCGGGCGGCGTGGAGACCGTGGCGACGGTCCTCGCGCTGTACCACCGCCTCGCTCCCCCGACGATCAACGTGGACAACCTCGACCCCGACATCGAGGCGGACGTGGTGCGCGGCGAGGCGCGGGCGCTGCCCGACGGCACGATCGCCGCGATCAACAACTCGTTCGGCTTCGGCGGCCACAACGTGAGCCTGGCGTTCCGCTCCGTGTGACCCGCCGCGGGTGAACCGTCGCTGACGCAGTGACAGGGCCCGTACGTCCCTCGTGGACGTACGGGCCCTGTCGTCGTTGTTGACGGGTCGGCAGGTCGGGTTGACCAGCCGGGTCCCGGGGGAGGTCAGACGACCTGGTGGAGCCAGCGCACGGGCGCGCCCTCGCCGGCGTAGCGGAACGGTTCGAGCTCGTCGTCCCAGGGCTTGCCGAGGAGCTTGTGCAACTCGGCTTCCAGGTCCGTCTCGCCCTGCGCCGCGCGGACCATCGCGGCCCGCAGCCGGTCCTCGGGGATCAGGATGTCGCCGTGGATGCCGGTGACGGCGTGGAAAATGCCGAGGTCGGGGGTGGCGCTGTAGCGCTCCCCCTCGGCAGTGGCCGAGGGCTCCGCGGTCACCTCGAAGCGCAGCAGGTGCCAGCCGCGCAGCGCGGAGGCCAGTTTGGACGCGGCACCCGCTTCGCCGCGCCAGGACAGTTCCGCTCTCCAGGTGCCGGGGGACGCCGGCTGACGGATCCAGTCGAGCTGCACCCGTACGCCGAGCACACCCGCGACCGCCCATTCGACGTGCGGGCACAGCGCGCGCGGGGCGGAGTGGACGTAGAGAACGCCGCGTGTCGTCACCGGGACCTCCAGTGTGGGACGAGGGTCGCCTTCCCAGCGGTCTCAGTAAACATCATCAGGAGTGAATCTCCACAAAAGGGACAGCATGTGACGTGATGTAATTTACAGGAGCCAACGGGCACGACGCCTCTGGGCCGACGGGGAAAAGCTACCGTGAGTGGGTGCCCGCGGGGTGACGTAATGTCGGTCCGGAGGGTGGTACGCACCAAGCTTTCACTCGGCAGGACCTCGGGGGCATCGACACGGAGGGGACACGGGGATGCGCGAGAAGCGCACGGGGCGCACGGGGGAGCCGTACGAGCCCGCCACCACGACCACGACCACGCCCGACCCGGCCACGGGGCCCGCGACCGCGGTGCGGCGCCGGAGCCGGACGAGGACCCGGACGTACGCCCTGGGCCTCGGCGCCGCCCTGCTCGCCACCGGCACCCTCACCGCCTGCGACGACACCACCGGCGCCGAGACGAAGGGCGCGCCCGCCAAGAAGCCCGCGGTCGTCTGGGACCGCAGCCCCGGCTCCATCGCGGCCGTGGGCGACTCCATCACCCGCGGCTTCGACGCCTGCGTGGTGCTCTCCGACTGCCCCGAGGTGTCCTGGGCGACCGGCACGGACGCCGCGGTGCAGAGCCTGGCGCTACGGCTCCTCGGCGAGCCCGCCGCCATCTCCCAGCGCACCTGGAACTACGCCCGCACGGGTGCCAAGGTCGCCGAGCTGCCCGCCCAGATGGCCAGGTCGGCGAAGCACCGCCCCGACCTGGTGACGGTGTTGGTGGGCGCCAACGACGCCTGTGCGGACACCGCCGAGGAGATGACCCCGGTGGCGGACTTCCGCGCGTCGTTCACCACCGCGCTGCGCGACCTGCGCCGCGCCGCGCCGACGACCCAGGTGTACGTGTCGAGCGTGCCGGACCTGAAGCGGCTGTGGCAGACGGGCCGGGACAATCCGCTCAGCCGGCAGATCTGGAAGCTCGGCATCTGCGCGTCGATGCTGTCGGAGCCGCAGGACGTGAGCGCCAAGGCCGGTGCGCGCCGGACGTCGGTGCAGAACCGGGTGGTGGCGTACAACGCGGTGCTCAAGGACGTGTGCGGCAAGGACCCCCGGTGCCGGTACGACGGCGGCGCGGTCTTCGACTACCGCTTCGACGACGAGCAGCTCAGCCGCTGGGACTGGTTCCACCCGAACAAGAACGGGCAGGGCGAGCTGGCCGAGATCGCGTACCGGAACATCACGGCGGCGCGGGCGCCGAGGTGACCGCGGGCCGCACGGTGGGGTCGTAGCGCCGTAGCCAGCGGGGCCGTCCCGAGGTGATACTTCCGCCACCGTCAACGGAAGGATCACCTCCCTTGTCCTCCTCGCCCGCGTCTCGTTCGTCGTCCGCCGCGTCGCCTCCGGTACGGGTCGGGGCCGCCGGTACGGCCGCCGTGACCGTCGTCCTCTCCCTCGCCCTGGCCGTCCCGGCACAGGCCGCCGTCCCGACGGCCGAGCCGGCCGCGGCCCCCGGGCCGGTCACCGTCGAGGAGGCGCGGCTGGAGCGGGCCGTACCGCAGGAGATCCTGCGGCGCAGCGGCTTCGACTCCGTGGCGCCCTCCTTCGCCGGGTCCCTGACGCGTTCGACGTCGTACCGCCAGGCCGAGAAGGCAGTCGCGCGGCACGCGGGCGCGCTGTGGCAGCGGGCCGTGGACCGTGCGCAGGGGCGCGGGCCGCTGCTCGGCGACCTGAGCCGGGACGACGACCGGCCGCTGTACTGGGCGCGGCTCGGCATGACGCGCGAACTGCGGCAGTGGCAGCCCTCCTTCGCGTTCACCGAAGCGGACCGCGCCCGGCTGCTGGACCGCCTGGAGCGGGCCTCGCGCGGCCAGGACTCCCTCTCCCTGCCGAACAGCGGCAAGCGGTACAAGCGGATCGTGATGACCGGCTTCGACCCGTTCACGCTCGACCGTGACGTACGGATCAGCAACCCGTCGGGCGCCACCGCGCTCGCACTGGACGGGACCGTGCTCCAGACGGCCGACGGGCCCGCCCGGATCGAGACGGCCGTCTTCCCCGTCCGCTGGGCCGACTTCGCGGACGGCACGGTGGAGCGCACCCTGCGGCGCCAGCTCCCGAAGGCGGACCTGTTCACGACCGTGAGCCAGGGGCGGCCCGACCGCTTCGACATCGAGCGGACCAACGGCGCCTGGCGCGGCGGCTTCGGCGACAACGACAACGTGTCCCGGCTGGAGGTCGTCCCGGTGCGCGATCCGGCAACGCAGCCGCAGTGGACGTCCTCGACGCTGCCGCACACGGCGATCGTGGCCGCCCCCACGGGCCGCTTCCCGGTGTACGACAACACGTCCGTGACGGAGATACCGGCCGGCGGCACCACCCCCGTCGTCCGGCCCGACGGCCCGACCCCGGGCTCCGCGGCCCGCGCGGGCGGCGGCGGCGACTACCTGTCGAACGAGATCGCCTACCGGGCCACGCTGCTGCGGGACCGACTGGGCCTGACCACCCCCGGCGGCCATGTGCACACTCCGGTGCTGCGCTTCGGCACCGGCAACACCACGGAGGTCACCGACCCGGAGTTCGTCCGCAACCGGCTGGACATCATCGCTCAGGTACGGGAGATCATCCGCGTCGCGGCGGCGCAGGACGGCCGGAAGTCCGCCCGGTGAGCTGCCCGGCGGGCTGAGCGATGATGGGCCCATGAGGATCGCAGCAGCGCAGTTCGAGCCCGTCCCCGGCGACGTCGGGGCCAACGTCCGCGCGATGGCGGAACTGGTCCGCACGGCCGCCGGGCAGGGCGCCCGACTGGTCGTCTTCCCCGAACTGTCGACGACGGGCTACTTCCTCACCCTCCTCGCCCACGACCCGGCGCTCGCGCTCTCGCCCGACGAGGGCGACGAGGGCGACGCCCGGCTGGCTCCGCTGCGCGAGGCATGCCGGGAGACCGCCACGGCGGCCGTGGTCAACGCAGCGGTCCGCACGCCGTCCGGGCTTCCGACGATCAGCTCCCTGGTCCTCGCCCCGGACGGCACCCTGCTGACCCGCTACGACAAGCAGCACCTGCACGGCGTGGAGAACGACCTGTTCGTCGCGGGCACGCGCGACGGCCACTTCACCCTCGACGGCGTCGGCTTCGCCCTGGCCGTCTGCTACGACAACCGCTTCCCGGCCCTCGCCGCCCGCGCCCGCGCGGCGGGAGCGACCGCCTACCTGGCGAGCTCGGTCCTGGAGCGCGGCAACGACTCGTTCGAGTCTGTGTACCCCGTACGCGCAAGGGACAACGGCCTGTACGTCCTCCTCGCGAACACCGTGGGCACGAACGAGGGCGGCAGCTGCGCAGGCGCCAGCGGCGCGTGGTCTCCCGACGGCTCCCTCCTCACGACGGCGGGCGAAGAATCGCCGGGCTGCGTGACGGTCGACCTCGTCTGACGACCGGCCCGCAGCCGTCGACCGCGCCGTGGCGCCCGGATGTTTCCGTTCCATTTTGGCCAATCTGCAAGCCCCGGAAGCACTGCTCTTCCGGGGCGACTCGGCAGTACGGTTTTCTCGCCCACCGAAAGAAATCGGGCAAGAAGTACCGGCCCTTGCTTCAACTGTGGCCTTCCAGGCTCGAATTCCTTAATATTTTCCCTGTCGGGGAATCGAAACCGAAGTGTCGAATCGACACCGGCGAAGGGTGCGAGGGAGCTGAAATCGACAAGCCCCGCGCCGCATGCTTCTCCACGACGGGATGTGCCATACGGAATGCGGTGCAGGAACCGCTCAAGCCGGTGGGTAAGGCGGTGTCTTTCCTCAGCCGGTCGCACGGAGCGAACACGGAGTGAGGCGGCGCGAGCGCGTCGTCACGCCGAGCGGGCCCAGCAACGCGGGGTCCGAGCGCAGGATCGACTGCTCGGCCTCACGGAGCATGACGCCGGGCTCGATGCCGAGTTCTTCGACCATCCGCTCACGGGTCGAGCGGTACGCCGCGAGCGCGTCCGCCGCCCGACCGCAGCGGTAGAGAGCGATCATGAGCTGTCGGACCAGCCGTTCCCGGTGGTAGTGGACGCGGGTGCAGGCCATGATCTCGTCGACGACGACCTCGTGTCGGCCGAGTCCCAGCATCAGGTCGAAGTGCTCCTCGACCGCCGTCACGTACAGGTCCTCCAACCGGGCCCGCTCCATGGCGAGCAGAGGACCGTCGCCCACCCCCGTCAACGGGGTCCCGTGCCAGAGGCCGAGGGCGCTGCCCAACAACGCGGTGGCCTCGACGGGGCTTTCATCACGCAGGGATCGGGAGCACTGGAGCAGCTGCTGGAACCGCTCGACGTCCACCTGGTCGGAGTGGGCCGTGAAGGTGTACCCGCCCGACCCGGTCTCGATGAGCGGCGCGGGAAGCGCCTGCCGCAGGCGTCTGATGTAGTTGCGCAAGGTGGCGCCGGCGGTGACGGGCGGGGTCAGGCCCCAGAGTTGATCGACCAGCTGGGCCGAGGTGAGCACCGTTCCACGGCCCAGGGCGAGGGCGGCGAGCGTGCTGCGCAGCATGGGAGCCCGCACCGTCCAGCGATGGCCCTGGTCATCGAAGACGTCGACAGTTCCGAGGAGTCTAACCTCCAAGGTGACTCCCCGGTGCCGACCAGGGACAGTCCGAAATCAAACTCCCCTCCTTTTCGATGCCTCTTCTCAGCCGGTGGAAGGCAACGGATAAGTTCACGAGTCCGAACCCCTCTGACTTGTCGTCTCGTTCCGTGGAGTCGCACACTGGGGAACCATCACAGTGTAATCGATTGTTCGTGCCATTCGAACGAGCAGAGAGACCGTAATTTCATCCGGCTGAAATATGCCCCTCGGCGGATGGCAACGTTTCGCTCAAGGCTCGGACCCCCGGCAGACACCGTTCCTCAAGGGTGGACAGTTCCTCCGGGGGCAAGTGCCCCGACGCGCCTCGGCGGCCGGCGTCGAAGTGCCGCCGCGCCCCGGCGAGCCACTCCTCATCGGGTGCCACCCCGATGAATTCGGCCAGTGCCGTGAGTTCCCGTTCGGGGCTCTCCACGAGGTTCTCGTAAGAGAGGTTCATGCGGGAGGATTCCGGCACGTCCATCAGATGGGCCACGCCCTCGATGATCATCCGGGACCAGATCGCGCCGAAGACGTGCACCGGAACGGAACGGTCCATGACGCTCTCGGGGGCGAACCCGTCGGTGACCACCCGGGCCAGGGAGTCCGGCAGCTCCCGCAGCTGCGTCTCGGTCAACTCCGGCAGGCTCCGCGCTCCGGTCCGCTCCAGGATCTCCTGGGCGAGCCCGGCGGCGCGGTAGCCGGGGTGGCGGCTCATGGAGAGCGCGCAGTCGGGCCCGTGCCGGTGCATGTGGACGAACCGGGCGTGCGGGAAGGCCCTGTGCAGCATCGGCACCCAGGTCAGGGAGTGTCCGGAGCGTTCGACCACGACCTTCCGGCCGAGCCGGTCGGCCAGCAGCTCGAAGAGCGCCTGGTGATGGAGGGCCGCAGGGCGCACCGGCCACGAGGCGATCGTGCCCCCGAGTTCGTCCAACAGCCCGTCCGGGTCGTCCGTCAGGTGCGGAAGCACCATCAGGCTGAGTGCGGGGATGCCCGTGGTCCGGGCCGAGTACCGGCCCGGCCGCCGCGTGTACAGGATCTCCGGCAGGGACGTGCCCTGGCGGAGCATCGCGTGGAAGACCGGGTGGGGATCGGCAAGGAGCCGCCAGAACCGCTCGCCGGTGATCGGTCCCTCGGGGAGCGCCTGCGAACCGTTGAGGGACACGAACAACTCGTTGAGGCTCAGCACGTCGTGATGCTTGCCGAGCACGTCGGAGAGTGCGGTGGAACCGGTTCGCCCGGTCCCCACGACGAACGCCAGTGGTCTCATGCCCACGCTCCATCGGTGTTGGTCCTGCCAGGGCTGTCGGTCGCCCGCGGGTGCCGCCGCGACGGCCCGCCGCGGGATCAGGCGTCCACCGGAGCGGAACCGGGCCGTCGGGCGACGTAGAGGATCTTGGGATGGACCGCTTCGTCGGCGGGTTCCAGCGACGTGCCGGAGCGCGGCCCGCCGCCGAGGCCGTACGCGCCGACGACGTCGAGACCCCCGTCGGTGATGGCCCGCCGGACCGTCGCATCGCTGTGGTGACGTTCCACGACCGCGCCGGACTCGCGGGTCCACAGGTCCTCGCCCCGGTGTCGGAAGACGGTGATCAATGCCTGTGCCGGGGAGTCGGGGGCCGGCCGCTCGGTCCTCCCCCGCCAGATGAGCACGACGTCGTCCCGTTCGACGACGAGTTGCCGCCCGCGGGCGAAGTGGGCCCCGAAGGTCGCCTCGGTGTTGACGTCGAAGACGAGCAGGCCGCCCGGGGCGAGCGCGCCCGCGCTGCTGCGTACGGCGGCGGTGAGGTCGTCCGCTTCGAGCAGGTGGTTGGCGACGTCGTCCATCCAGTGCACGACGTGGAACCCGGACAGCGAGGCCGGCAGTTCGCGCATGTCGGCTTGGAGGAACGGCACGTCGTGCGCCGGGTCCTTGCGCCGTGCGACGGCGAGCATCTCCGCGGAGATGTCGCAGCCGACCACCTCGAAGCCGCGGCGCTGGAAGACGAGGCTGCTGCTGCCCGTACCGCACCCGACGTCGAGGAAACGCACCCCCCGGCAGCCGTGTTCCCCGAGGACCCCCTCCAACAGGTCGGCCCAGAGCTCGTAGTCCTTCGGCGTCTTCAGCGTGTCGTACACATCGGCCAGGGCGTGGATGTAGAGGTCCGCGGACACGGTGGACTGGGTCATGTCTGCTGGCAGAGCTCCATGGTCGGTCGGACGGGTGCCGGGCGGTCGAGTCGAGGAGGCGGGGGGACGGTCACCGGGCTCAGACGGTCCGAGGCGCGGACCGGGGCCCGTCGGGGACGGGAGCCTCCAGCCACAGCGGGCCGGGCACCCGCTCCGGAGCCGCGAGCCGCATCAACCCCATGCACACCCCCGCACTGCCGATCATCAGGGCCGGTACGTCGACCGCGTGGCCCGGCACCCCCGACCGGACTCCCGCCCGGTCGATCCGTGCCGTGGCGGCACCGGCGACGCGGTCCCTGATCTGCCGCCAGTGCGCGGCCTCGGCCGGATCCGGGAACACCTGCGAGGCCAGGGTGAACAGCTCCAGGTTGCCGAAGTCCCCATGGCACAGGCTCTGGTTCTCCCCGAAACCCCTGTCGTACGCCGCCGCCAGGGCCGCCCTCGCCTCGTCGGACAGCTCCGGCTCCTCCTCGCCCCGTGCGATCAACAGCCGCGAGATGCCGACCCCGACACCGCCGTTGCACCACCAACCCGCGTTCCGCAGCACCTTGCTGGAGACGATGCCCTGCTCATGGCGGAGGTCCCGCCAGCGTCCCTCCGCGGGCACGAAGAGGCGACGGTCGAATTCCACGGCCTTCCAGGCGAGGGTGCGCAGTTCCGGTGCCTGGAGGAAGGAGGCGAGTTCGAACAGGGCCCAGGCGATGCCCGCGGAGCCGTGGGAGAACCCGCCGAGCGGTTCGGACTGGGCAGCCGGCTTCCAGGCCGCGCTCCCCGCCACGTCGATGCTCCGCTCCAGGAGGCGCTGGGCGCACACCTCGGCCACCTGCCGGTACTCCTCAAGCCCGTGCCGCCGGTACAGCGTCGCGGCGACCACCGCGCACCCCGCCAGACCGCCGACCACGTCCGGCGAGTCCTCCTCCTCGACGGTGCGGCGGAACAGCGGCGCCGCCGCGGCGATCTCCTCCGCGTACCCGGCGTCGCCCGTCAGCGACTCCAGGTGGTCCAGGGCGTACAGCACCCCGCCGATCCCGTCGAACGCCCCCGGCGACGGCCGGAGACCGTTCTCCCGGGAATCCCTGAGCTGCTCGATCAGCGGCACGGCACTGCGCCGGGCGAGGTCGAGGTAGCGGTCGTCGTCGAAGAGGGCAGCCGCGTAGCCGAAGGTCAGGGCCATCCCCGACATTCCGTCGTACAGGGCGGTGCCGAGGGGCTTGTACGTGAGGGCGTCCTCGCGACCGCCGTCGATGCTGACGCCGATCCAGCCGCAGTCGTCCCGGCCCATGACGGCCTGGTCCGCCAGGCGGGACAGGAGCCTGTGGGCGGCGGCCCGGGCCGCCTCGGGAGTGCTGTCGGGCGCACCCTCGACGAGCGGTCCCGCGGGCACCGCCCGGGCATCGGTGACGAGCGTGCTCATCGTCTCCCGGATGATCTTCTCCTGGAGGTCCCGGTGTTCGCGGCCGAATCCGGCGAACCGCTCCTGGAGGACGGACAGGCTCGCCCTCCCGAAGTACTCCGGCGCCTCCCCGCAGGCCGGGGCGTGCAGTGCCGTGCTGGACGGCCGGGTCCTGAAGCACGGGATGTCGCCGCGCAGGAGCTGCCGCTTCTCCAGTTCGATGACGGGCACCAGGTCGGGGCGGGTCTCGGCGGTGGCCCAGAGCTTGTCCAGGAGCCGCTCCCGGTCGAGTGCGTCCCGCAGGTAGTCGGGGTGGTAGCTCTCCGTCAGGAAGAGCCCGTACCGCCGGGTCTGCCGGGCGAGGTGGCGGATCTCCGTCCCGGCCGCCGCATCGAGCAGTGCGCGGAACTCGTCGTGGTGCTTCACCAGGATGTCGTACGTCTCCGTGAACCCGGAGACGATCTCCTCCAGGTGGTCCTCCGGGCGGATGTCCCCGTCCTCGGTGAAGGGGCGGTTGGCGGCCTTCTCCAACGTCACGTACCGGCCTTCGATCCGCATCGTGTCGCGGTACGCGTCGACGATGGTCGGTACCGGCCGGGAGGACTCCTGGGGCATGCCCCCGTTGATGCCGCTGAGGTCCACGCCCTCGCGCCGGTGGTCGCCGAAGACCCGGGCGGGGAGCATGCCGGTGGCGAGGACGCTCTCGAAGAGCATGTGGACGGACTTCTGATGGGCCGTGGTGGCGTCGTCCTCGTACGGGGGGTGCTGGAAGAAGGTCTCCATGTCGATCGGGACGGGACGGGCGCCCGCGGCGATGACGTTCTCCAGGTGGAAGTCGATGGCCCCGAGGAAGAGGAGGTTGGCGAGGGTGCCGCCGATCCGCCAGTAGAACTCGGGCACTTCGTCCGACGAAGCGCAGGGGCCGTGCTCGATGAACTCGCACCAGCCGTGGTCCCGGCGTTCCAGGACGCGCATGGGAAGGTTGCCGAAGCTGGCTCCGTGCCCGTTGACCGCTTCCACCACACGGCTGTACAGCGCCTCGGTGGCGACCGAACGGGGCTTGTAGATGAGGCGCGTTCCGTCGTCGAAGGTGACGAGGGTGACCGAGCGCCCTTCGTTGTGCGCGTCCCCGAGGTCCAGCCGGACGTCCCGGAGGGTCGCGACGGGCGAGTTCGTCAGTCCGGCCGCCCGCAGCTCCGTCTCGTCCTCGACCAGGCGGTTCAACACCTCGGCGATGTGCGTGACCCACTGTTCGGCGCATTCGACCATCGATCGGCCGAGCACCGGGTACTCCTCGAACAGCTGCCGCAGATAGGCGGGGTCGCGCAGCGGGCCGCGACAGTACGCGTCGTAGCGCTCTTCGGGGGTGGCGCCGTCGAGGCGCTGCTCGACGCGGGCGACGTTCAGTTCCAGGATCAGGGTCCGCACGCTGATGCGCAGCAGCCGGTTGGCCAGGGAGCCGAGCAACTGGCCGCGCAGCCTGCCGGCGAGGTCGCGCACCAGGGGCGGGCCGGCCGTGAGGACCTGCTGCAACCGCCCGTCGAAGTGGGTGAGGAAGCGGGCGAGCAGCGGTTCGAAGGGTTGCCGCTTGAAGTCGTGGCCGAACTGGCGCGTGTGCAGCGGCGGAAGCGGTCGCCCGGCCGGTGCGGACAGCACCGCGAGGAGTTCCGCCTCCCAGGCGACGGCCTGCGGAGCCGGGACGAAGGAGTCCGCGGCGATCCGCCGGGCGAAGTCCCGCGCCGTGGTGCCGGCCCGGCTCAACCGCAGCTGGAAGGTCTCCTCGGACATGAAGGCCGACTCGCGCCAGGCGGTCAGCACGCCCGACGGGTCGTCGGGGGAACCACCTGACACCGGGGTGCGTTCGTGGCTGTACGCGGCCTTGTCGGCGCGGGCGAGGGTGGTCCTTCTGACGGCAGCCATGTCACTCCAAGGTCCTTGCCGCTCGGCGGCAACCGGGCTCTGACGGCGCCGAGCGGCGGGCAGGTGTCACCACCTGCCCGCCGCCCGTCAAGCGATCACCAGGCCCGTGGACCCGGTGGCGTCCATCTCCGGGACGGGGTTCAGCAGAAGCACTCGGTGGTGTACGTGCAGATGTAGCCGCTGCTGATCATGTGGGCCGAGTGGTCCTCGCGCAGGTCGGCGAGCGAAAGCTCGCCGAAGCCGGCGCCGGCCGGGTTGGTCTCGTCCTGGGCGACGGCGTCCTTCCAGGTGCTCGACTCGACGCTCATGTTTCCTCCCTCTGGTTGAGAACATGACGTGCGCTGGCGGAAGGAACTCCCGCGGAAGCGCTGGGAAAAAGTCTGTCCCAGCCGGTGTAGTGGACAGGTAGCAGGCACGTAGCACTGCTGGTCATGCCCGTGAGCCGGTCACCCGCGCGCAGGGCGGGCACACGGCCCGCCCGCCCTGCGGCGGTCGCCCTTCCCCCGTCGCCGGCCTACTCCGCCTTGATCGCTGCCAGCAGATCGGTCCTCGCGGCCCGCCGCGCCGGCCACAGGGCGGCGAGCACGCCGACCACGAGCGCGAACAGCAGGAACATCGCCATCCGTCCCCACGGCATGACGAATTCGTACGAGGCCATGTGCCGGGCGACCAGGGTGCCCACGGACCAACCGAGGAACGCGCCGAGTCCCACGCCGAGCGAGCCGCCGAACATGGCGATGATCACCGCCTCCAGCCGGACCATCCGCCTGACGCCCGTACGGCTCAGGCCGACGGCGCGCAGCATGCCGATCTCCCGCGTCCTTTCGAAGACGGACATCGCGAGGGTGTTGACGACGCCCAGTACGGCGACGACGACCGCCATCCCGAGCAGCGCGTACAGCATGTTCAGCAGGAGGTTGGTCATCTTGGAGATGGAGTCGGAGACCTCCTCCTTGTCCTGCACCTTGACGGCGGGGTTCTCCCCCAGCGCTTCCACCAACGGCGCCTTGGTCCCGTCCGAGGGGGCCTCCCGGGTCTTGACCAGCAGTTCCGCGTCGCCGACGGTCCTTTGGTGCGGCATCAGCGTGGCCAGGTCGAGCATGATGCCCTTGAACAGGTTGTTCCCCTCGTACAGCCCGGCGACGGTGAGCCGGCCCTCGCGGCCGTCCTCGTACATCACGGTGAGCGTCGAGCCGACCTTCCAACCCCGGTCCTCGGCCGTGTGGACGTCGACGCCCACCCGGTCGCCGCCGAGGCCGTCGAGGGAGCCTTGGGCGACGCTGAACCGCGCCAGTCGGTCGATCGTGTCGGGGCGCACCGCGGTCAGCTGTTCCGACTGGTCGCCGACGCGCCCGACGGACCTGCGCAGGGGGCTCGTGGCGACGACTCCGGGCACCTCGCGCAGCGTCTCCTCGATCTCGGGGGAGAGCGGCTCCTGGTTCGCCATGGAGACCATGTAGTCGGCCTTCAGGGAGCTGGTGGCCATGTTCTCGATGCCTTGCCGCACGCTGACGGCGATCACCGTGAGGCTCGTGACCAGCGTCAGACCGATCATCAGGGCGGAGGCGGTGGCGGCCGTCCTGCGGGGGTTGCGCAACGCGTTCTGGGTGGCGAGCCGCCCCGTGGTCCCGTACCCGCGGAGCAGTCGATCGGCGACGGCGATGAAGGGCCGTGACAGCAGCGGGGTGAGCACGATGACGCCGGCCAGCAGCACGGCGGTGCCGGCCGCCATGCGCACCCGGCCGTCGTCGTCGGTGAGCGCGGCGGTGAGCACGAGGGCCAGGCCGGCCGCGCCGAGCAGCAGGCCGACGCAGTTGCGCAGCACCAGGCCACGCGTCACGGCCGCGGCGTGCACGCTGTTCAGAGCCGCCACCGGTGGGATCTTCGCGGCACGGCGGCTGGGGAGCCAGGCCGCCACCATGGTCACGCCGACCCCGATGATCAGGGCGACGACGACGGTGGCCGGGGAGACGACCAGCGGCCCTTCCGGGATGAGTGCGCCGGTGGAGCGCAGCAGCGGCGCGAGCAGCGCACCGATGCCGATCCCCACGAGGAGTCCGACGGCCGAGGCGGTGAGGCCCACGGCGAACGCCTCCAGCAGGACCGACGAGGTCACTTGGCGCCGGCTGGCGCCGACCGCCCTGACCAGGGCCAGCTCTTTGGTCCGCTGGGAGACCAGCATGGTGAAGGTGTTGGCGATGATGAAGATCCCGACGAAGATCGACACGGCGGCGAACCCCAACAGTCCCGTGCGCATGCTCTCCACGCTCGTCCGCAACTCCGCGGCCTGGTCGGCGGCCAGTTGTTCCCCGGTCAGCGCTTCGGTCCGCTGCGGCAGCACCTTGGCGACGGAGGAGCGCAGCGACTCCTGGGAGATGCCCGGATCGGCCACCAACTGGATCTCCGTGAAGCGGCCGGGCTCAGCCAGCAGCCGCTGCGCGGTGCGGGTGTCGAACAGGACGAGCGAGCCGCCGGCCGAGACGTTGCCGTCGTCGGTGGAGAAGACGCCGACCACCTTCTGCCGCAGGACCGGGCCGTCCACGGACACCCGAATGGTGTCGCCGACCCCGTAGCGGGTGCGCTCGGACGTCTTCTCGTCGAGTGCCACCTCGTCCCCCTTGCGGGGTGCCCGGCCCTCCGTGACGTCATAGCGGGCGTCACTGCCGTCCACACCCGAGGAGTAGTTCCCGCCCATGGTCAGGAAGCCGTTGCCGACGAGCCCGCCTTCGCGGTCGGCCACCGCGGTGAACCCGGACACGACACCGGTGGCGGACCGGACCCCCGGCGCCTTCCGGAGGCGGTCGAACAGCTCCTGGTCGAGCAGCGGAGCATCCCCCGGAGGGCTCGACCGCCGGTTGCCGTCATCCGGGCGGACGGCGACGTCGAGGGTGTCGAAGCCCTTGTCGGTGCTCTTGTTGAAGGCCGCCGAGATGGTGGAGGCGAAGATCAGCGTTCCGGAGGCGAACGCGACGCCGAGCATGACGGCCAAGGCCGTCATCAACAGCCTGCCCTTGTGTGCAAGAACGTTGCGCAGGGCGATACGTAACATGGGGTCCCTATCGACGAGCAGTGGCGCGGTCTTCGACTTCAGCGGGGTCGGTGCCCGGGTCCCGGGCCCCTTCCGAACTGCGTCTGTGTCGAAGCGCGCTGGTGGCCGTGGCTCGCGTCGGACTGTCGGTGCATGGGGTACGAGGCGGCATGCCATACATCGTCGGGGTCGCCGATGCTTCGGGTAGTCAGCCTCTGGTGGTCGTTCGACGACAAACTTGAGTCGTACCCGCCGCCCCTCGAATCGTCCGCAGGTATGACCCCGCCAAAGCGCGCCCTCACCCGACGCCGGGCACGAACTCCCGGCGCGAGGCGGCCGGTTGAGCCTTCGGGCCCACCTCCGCGGCCGTGGACGTGCCCGTACGCAAGAAACGCCCCCACGCTCAGTGAACGTGGGGGCGTAGGGGTACGCGGAGATCTCGGCGGCGCTGGGGGCTGCGCGAACAACCACAGCAGGCCCGCACCCACACCCGCGGAGAGCCGCCAGACCGTCCCGAACTACGGCTGTGCGTAAGGATTCGGCGGCTGCGGCGCGTAGGGCCCGCCCTGCTGGTGAGGCGGGTGGGGGGCCGGGGCGTCCTCAGCCGTCGGCGCCGGCTCCCCCGTCTCCCCCAACAGGTCCCGCACCATCAGCGTCGCCCCCGCCACCGCCCCCGGCATCAGGAACACCGCGACGAACGGCACCAGGAACGCTAGCGTCAGCGGGACGCCGAAGCCGAGGACCAGCATCCGGCGGCCTCGCAACAGCACCAGCCGCTCGCGCAGTTCGACGCCGCGGCGCTGGAGCGCCACCGCCGTGAGCTCCTCCGCGAGGAAGAAGCCGGAGACGCAGAAGCCGATGGCGGGCACGACGGTCTGCCCGAGCACCGGCACGAAGCCCAGCGCGAACAGCAGCACCCCGTACAGCACCACGCGCACCAGGATCCGCAGGGAGTCCCGCGCCGAGACGACCAGATCGCGCCAGAGCGACAGGCCCGACTCGGGCACGTCGCCGCCCTCGGAGCGGTCCACGTCCTCCGACAGCGACTCGTAGAAGGGCTGGCCGATCAGCAGGGTCACCGCGGTGAAGGTGATCACCGCGAGGAAGAGCCCGAAGGCGAACGCCAGCACCGTCAGGGTGCCCCGGAAGATCCCGAGCCAGGGCGACGACCAGTCGTCGGCGAACGGCGTGGCCCACCCCACCAGGTCGTCCGCGCCGAACGCGAGCCCGACGAGGGCACCCGCGTACAGCACGAGGGTGATCAGTCCGGGCAGCAGCCCGATGCCGAACTGGCGGCCGTGGGCGCCGACCCAGCGCTGGCCCTTGAGGAGATAGCCGAAGCCCCTGGCGAAATCACGCATGTCGTCACCCTAAGGCCCGTTCCCGCCCCCACCCGAGCGCGCTTTGAGCCCTGTGGTCCGGAATACGTGCTGTATACCCCTTGATTGTTTCAGAGTTGAACCGGTAGACCCTGCGTCAACGACAGCCACGACTCGTGCGCCCCACCTGGGCACTCCCGTAACAGCAGTCGCACCCTCGACCCCGGAGGCACCACGCATGGGCATTCCCAGATCCGCTCTGGTCACCACCGCGGCGCTCGCCGTCGCCGTCCTCCTCGCCCCCGTCCCGGCCGTCGCACTGCCCGACGAACCAGGCGGTCCGGCCACCGCGCCGGGTCGCGAACTGCGCGGCGACCGCGACCCCGTACGCGACAAGGGCGCGACCGACTCCGCGCCCGCCCGCGGTGGCCCGGGCACGGCGCGCAACGCCCTGGAGGCGCCGGCGCCCTCCTTCCACCGGCCCGGCGGATATCCGCGGCGCACGGCCCTGAAGGAGCCCGCGGCCAACCCGGCGGACAAGTCGATCAAGCTGGGCCTCGTCCCGTACCACTCCATAGCCCCCAAGCTGAACGAGCTTCAGGAGATCGGGGACCGCGTCAGCGTGGAGGTCGCCGGCACGTCGGCGTCCGGGAACGACCTGTACCTGGTGACGGTGACCGCGCCGGAGAGCGCCCGCGAGACGCGCGAGCAGGAACGGATGCGGGAGCGAATAGAGAACGCGCCCGCCCTCGCCGCGCGGGACGCGCACCTCAAGAAGGCGTACAAGACGCCGGTCTTCATCAACAACAACATCCACGGCAACGAGTGGGAGGGCACGGACGCGGCCCTGAAGCTCATCGAGGAGCTGGCGAAGGCCAAGGACGCAAAGACCCTCTCGCTGCTGGCGAAGAACCGGATCTATCTGAACGTGACCGCCAATCCGGACGGCCGGATCGCGGGCACCCGGGCGAACGCCAACGGCTTCGACCTGAACCGCGACTTCATCACCGCGACCCAGCCCGAGACGCGGGCGATCCGGCAGATCGCCATCGACAAGCAGCCCGCGGTGATGCTGGACCTGCACGGATACGTGAACGGCACCCTGATCGAGCCGACGACGCCGCCGCACGGGGAGAACTACGAGTACGACCTCTTCCTCAAGAACGCGTACGCGAACGCGCTCGGGATGGAGAAGGCCGTGAACGCCCTCGGCTACACCGCCGAGAAGGACGGCGTGCTGCCGGCGGAGATCCCCTTCCGCGACTCGGCGGAGGGCTGGGACGACTGGCCGCCCATCTTCACCCCGCAGTACATGCCCTTCCAGGGCGCGGTGGCCTCGCACACCATCGAGTTCCCGATGCGGGTCAACGGCAGCTCGTACGAGAGCCTTCCGGTGCCGGAGCTGCGGCGCCGCTCGTCGATCAACACCGCGATCGCGGGCGCCGCGATGCGCGCCACCCTGGACTTCACCCGCACCAACCGCACGCAGGTGCTGGCCGACCAGATCGAGACCTTCCGGCGCGGCGCGGCGGGCGAGGCGCAGCGGCCGGTGTCGCCGGAGACCGTGCCGGGGGTGCCCGGCATCGGCCCGGAGGACGTGTACACCACCACCTTCCCGCGCGCGTACGTCATTCCGACGGGGACGGGGCAGCGCAGCTCGGTCGCGGCGGCCCGACTGGTGGACCACCTGGTCGCGAACGACGTGCGGGTGGAGCGGGCGGTGCTGCCGTTCAAGCTGGGCGGCAAGGCGTACCCGGCGGGCTCCTACCTGGTGGACATGGAGCAGCCGAAGCGCGGCATCGCCAATGTGATGCTCGCCGAGGGCCGGGACATCAGCGGTGACGTGTCGACGATGTACGACATCTCGGGCTGGAGCCTGGGGCTGCTGTGGGGCGCCACGGTGGAGAAGGTCACCGCAGGCGGGGACCTGCGGGTCATCAGCAGGCCGGTGCCCGCGGCGGCGGCGACCGGTTACGTGGCTCCGCGGGGCGACCTGAAGCTGCGGATGGACGACCCGAAGGAGCTGGCGGCGCTCAACTCGCTGCTCGCGCAGGGCGTTCCCGTACGGCGTACGGACGACGGCGCGGCCGTCGTCCCGGCGTCGGCGCACAAGGCGGCGAAGGTGGTGGCGGAGCGCTACGGAGTGGTCTTCGCGGCGACGAAGGAGCGGGGCGTCGCACCGCTGGAGCGGGTGCGGGTGGCCGCCGCGGTGACGTCGGGCGAGCAGTTCGCCCTGCGGGAGATGGGCTTCGAGGTGGTGCCGGTGTCGACGGCGGCCCTCAACGCGGGCTTCGACTGGTCCGGGGCGGACGTGCTGGTGGTGTCGACCGGGCTGTCCCACGCGGGGCTCACCCAGGCCGCCCGGGACGCCTTCGCGGCGAGCGGCGCCGGCTTCGTCGGGATCGGGCAGGCCGGTGCCGCCTTCGGCAAGGCGGCCGGGCTGATCTCCGCCACGGCGGTGCAGGGCAACGAGGACGCGAACGGCGTGGTGCGGGTGGCGGGGGCGGGCGGTCCGCTGACCGCCGGTGCGCCGGGCCACACCTTCGTGTACTCGCCGGTGTGGTTCACCGAGCTGGGCCCGGGCGTGCGCGTCGACCAGTCGTACGCCACCGGGAACCCGCTGGTGTCGGGCCACTGGCGGGCGACGGCCGCGGGCACGGGCGGCCCGACGGACGCCGCGGGCCAGCCGTCGATCGTCAGCGCGAAGGGGCCGGGCGGGGTCCCGGCGGTGCTGATCGGCACCGAGCCGCTCTTCCGTGACCATCCGAAGGGCTCCTTCGCTCAGGTCGGACGGGCGCTGGTCACCCGCTGACCGTCTCCTGATGACGGGCCGGGCTCAGCCGCCCGGCCCGTGGGGCCGCACTCGTGACGCACGGCGACACGGGTGCGGCCCTTCCGCGTCACTGCGGGAGCGAGACGACCATCTTTCCGGTGTTCTCACCGCGGAGCATGCCGACGAAGGCGTCGAAGCCGTGCTCGATGCCTTCGACCACCGTCTCGTCGTAGACGACGTCGCCGGAGGCGATCCAGCCGGCGACGTCCTGGACGAACTGGGGCCGCAGGTCCTGGTGGTCGCTGACCATCAGACCTTCGAGGCGCAGCCGCTTGCCGATGGCCATGAACAGGTTCCGCGGGCCGGGGGCCGGCTCCGTGTCGTTGTACTGGGCGATGGCACCGCACAGGGCGACCCGGCCGTGCAGATTGAGGGCGCCGATCGCCGCCTCCAGGTGGTCACCGCCGACGTTGTCGAAGTAGACGTCGATGCCGTCGGGGGCGGCCTTCGCCAGCTGCTCGGCGACGGGGCCGTCCTTGTAGTTGAACGCGGCGCTGAAGCCGTACCGCTCGGTCAGGTGCCGGACCTTGGCCGCGGAGCCGGCGGAGCCGATCACCCGGGAGGCGCCCTTGACCCGCGCCATCTGTCCGACGAGGCTGCCGACGGCGCCGGCGGCACCGGAGACGAAGACGGCGTCGCCCTCCTTGATGCCGGCGGTGCGGAACAGGCCCGCGTACGCCGTGAGGCCGGGCATGCCGAGCACGCCGAGGTAGGCGGAGGCGGGGGCGAGCGAGGTGTCGATCTTGCGCGCCTGGGCTGCGGGCACCTCCGAGTACTCCCGCCAGCCGAGGAAGTGGGCCACGGTGTCACCGACGGCGAAGCCCTCCGCGGCGGACGCGACGACCACGCCGACCGCGTCGCCCTCCAGGGGCTGGTCGATCTGGAACGGCGGGATGTACGACGGAACGTCGTTCATCCGGCCGCGCATGTACGGGTCGACGGAGAAGTGGAGGTTGCGCACGAGGATCCGGCCTTCACCCGGCTCGGAGACCGGGACCTCACGCAGAGCCAGGTCCTCCGCCGCGGGCCAACCGTGCGGGCGGGCGACGAGCTGCCATTCACGGCTGGTCGTGGGGAGTGCGGACATGCTGGGCTACCTCCTGCGATAGCTTTCACGACGGAAACATTTCAGGTCCTGAAACAACCATGCCCCTCGATATTTCATGTTGTCAAGTATCGGAGTACTCTGATGGGCATGGCCACTTCGCGCATCGAAGGCGCCGACGTCACCGAGTCCGTCGACGCTCTTTCCTCGGAGGTGCTGGACCTCCTCACCGCACTCGTCGCGCGCTACATCACGGCGTACGACCGCGCCGCCGCAGAGCACTCCCTCACCGCCGCCCAGGCCAAGGTGTTGGCCCTGCTGACCAAGGAGCCCCTGCCGATGCGGCAGCTCGCGGACCGACTCGTCTGCGAGCCGTCGAACATCACGGGCATAGTCGACCGACTGGAGCTGCGCGGGCTCGTGGAGCGCCACCCCGATCCGCACGACCGCCGGGTGAAGTTCGCCGTGGCGACGGACGAGGGCGCGGAGACGACGCAGCGCCTGAAGGGCTCCCTGAGGGAGCTGGAGGCGCTGGCGCCGCTCGCCGACATGACGGCGGTGGAGCAGCGGCTGCTCCGGGACCTGCTGAAGCGGCTGCTGGGGTAGACGGAGCCGACGGCCGCCCCGGGGCACGACGGGCCGGGGCGGCGCTTCGTCAGCCGCGCGGCCTCACCAGCACCACCACAGGACCGGCTTGCAGGTCTCCGTGGGCGTGGGCTCCGGCGGGGTGGGCTGCCCCGTAGACGGCGCTGACGGTACTGACGGCGCCGACGGCGTGCCGCCGGGGTCGGATGTGGAGCTGGGCCCCGGCACCGGGGGCGGTTTCTGCGATGCGCCCGGCGGCTTGGCCGCGGATCCGCTGGGCTTCGCCGGGCGTCCCTTCGCGCCGGTCGGCGACGATCCGCCCGGTGCGCCGGAGCGGGTGCCGGTCGGCCGTACGGAGCCGCGCGAACCCGCCCCGTCGGTGGGCCGCTGGCTCACCCTGGCGGGGGCGTCCGGCGTGGCGCCGTCGCTCGTGGCGTCGGGCATCGGCTCGACGAGTTGGTCCTCGCGCTCCTTGACGGAGGTGGCGGAGCCGTCGTCACCGCCCTCCGTGGCCAGCTCGGCGAGGCTCAGCGCACCGGCCGCGAGCGCCAGCCCGAGGGTGCCGACGAGGACTTTGCGACCGCGCTTCTTACGGGCGCGGCGCCCGGCTCCGCGGGGGCGCGCGCCTCCCTTGCGGGCGCCCCGACGGAGTTCCGCCCGTCGCGCCGCCCGCCCCTCGCCACCGCCGCTGCCGTCGTCATCGCCCGCCGGGTCATGGGTCCTGCCGTCGTCAGCCGGCTCGGCGCCCGCGCCGACCGTCTGACCGTTTCCGGCGGGGACGCCGTCCCGACCCCGCCCCGCGGCGAAGAGGGCGACGTCGTCCAACTCGATGACGTGCCCCTCCCCTTGCGGGCCGGGGCCCTGCTGACGCAACTCCTGGGTCGGGGTCCCACAACCCGCGCAGGCCAGGGCTCCGTTGAGGTGTCGTCGGCACTGGTGGCAGTAATCCATGGCGCCCGCAGGTTATGTGGCGCAAGAGGCCAGCGGTGACGGGCCCTGTGAGGATCGTGTGTGGACTCTCCACCTTCGAGTGATTTCGGGTTTAGCAGATTGACAGGTGCGACCAGCGCAAAGGGCGGTACCTGGGGCATTCGGCGGGACACCGCGCATCCGGCAGGATGTCGGGCATGAGCACGCCCGCGCCCTTCGGTCCCCGTGAGTTCCAACTCGTCCTGCTGCGCCGGATGGCGGACCACCAGCCGGCCCTGGTGGACGACGCCCGCCGCGCGTTGGACGCGTCCACGACCGAGATGCGCGAGGCGAACCGCCACTGGCAGGCGATGAGCCGGGCCCGGGGCGCGCGCGGCCCGCTCTCCCGCTACCGTTCCGTCCTCGGCCCGCCGGAGACGACCGTGCGCCGCCGCATCGGCGACCTGGAGTGCGAGGCCCACCTGTGGCCCGTATCGCTCTGGCCCGATCTGCGCTTCGAGGTCCTGGCCGCGGCCCGCGGCGGGGCGGTCTGGAACGAGTGGCTGGTCCGGGCCCCGGGCGCCGCCCCTCCCGTACTCCGTACGGTCGACGACCTCGCCCCCTGGTCCTGCACCGTGGACGAGGCCGCCCGCGCCTTCGCCCCCGCGACTCCGATGGAGGGATCTGCCCCGACACGCTGGCAACTGTCCTTGACGGTTCCCGGGGGGCAGCCGCGCGTGGCCGAATTCTGCTGGGGCCTGCTGCAACGCCTGCTGTGAGCCTCCCTGCCACCCACCTCTGGTGACGGTGCGTCAGCCGTCGGGGTCACCCGACCGGCGCACCCAGCGAGCGCCCGGACCGCCACGGACGGACGATGCGAAGGCGAACCCAATCCGCCGCGCCCGGGAGGATCCGTCGTGAGTGTCAGTCTGGAGCAGTTGCGCCGTTGCCATGTGGCGGTGGACCTCGGTGCCGCGCGCACCAGGGTGTTCGTCAAGGGGGCCGGGCTCGTCGTCGACGAGCCGAGCGTCGCGGCGGTGAACACCAGGACCGGATCCCTGATCGCGGTCGGCGCGCTCGCCGAACAGATGACGGGTCGCACCCCGCACTACATCCGGGTCGTCCGCCCCGTCTCCGGCGGCACGGTCGTCGACATCGAGATGGCCCAGCGGATGCTGCGGCACCTGCTCGGCGAGAAGCTGCGCCGGCAGCTGCGGCGCAATCTGCGGCTGCGGGCCGCCGCCTGCACGCCCCACGACGCGGACCCGCTGGCGCAGCGCGCCGCGGTCGAGACGCTGGTGGGACTGGGGGCGCGCCGGGTGGAGCTGGTCGACACCCTGATCGCGGCAGCCGTGGGCTGCGGGCTGCCCGTGGAGCAGCCGACCGCGACGATGATCATGGTGTGCGGTGCGGCGACGACCCAGGTCGCGGTGCTCTCGTTGGGCTCGATCGTGACGGCGGAGCGGCTGCCGGTCGGCGGCAACGCCATCGACGCCGCCGTCATCCAACACCTACGCACCCAGCACGAGCTGATGCTGCCCAGCCAGTCCGTGCGCCCGCTGCAACTGGCGCTCAGCGGCAACGGCCTGACCTCCCAGGGTCCCGCGGTCACCGAAATCCACGGCAGGGACGTGGCGACCGGGCTCGCGCGAACGGTGCACATCGAGACCGCGGCCGTGTTGAACGCCATCCACACCCCCCTCACCTCGGTGCTCGACGGCATCGGGAAGGTGCTGCGGGACTGCCCGCCGGACCTGGTCGCGGACCTCGCCGACCGCGGCATCACCATGGTCGGGGGCAGTGCGCTGCTCCCCGGCCTTGACCAGATGCTGCGCGACGCGACGGGGATGCCGGTGGAGATCGCCGAGCGGCCCGACGTCTGCGCGATCCTGGGCCTCGGTGCGATGCTGGAGGGCCGGATCCAGCCACTGGTCCTCAATCCGTTGGCCGAAGTCTCCGGGTAGAGCCCGGTGCGCCGGGAGGGTCCGGACGGTTCGTCGGGTTCGTCGGGTTCGTTCGGGTACGGCGTCGGTTTCGATCGGGTAGGGCTGCGGTGGCGTTCAGGCAGAGCGGGGAAGGCGACGGGGTGAGCCGGGGCCCGTACGACGAGGCGCCCGCTCCCCCGGGTGCGCCCCCGGCCCCGGCTTCCCCGCCGGCAGCTTCGGCTGCGTCGGCGTCGACGCTGTCGGCACTGCTGGAGGCCGTGCTCAGCCTGGGCACCGACCTGGAACTCGCCACCACCCTCCAGCACATCGTTGACACCGCCGCGGGCCTGACCGACGCCCGTTACGGCGCGCTCGGCGTCATCGACCCCGAGCGCGGCACCCTCTCCGACCTGTTCACGTACGGCATGACCGAGGAGGAGCGGGCCCGGATCGGCGATCTGCCGAGCGGTGACGCCGGCATCGTCGGCCTGCTCGTCCGCGATCCGCAGCCGCTGCTGATCGACGACCTCGCAGCCGACCCGCGGTCCTCGGGCGTGCCCGCGGACCACCCCGTGATGCGTTCCTTCGTCGGCGTCCCGATCCGGGTGCACACCGAGGTCTTCGGCAATCTGTACCTGACCGAGAAGCGCGGCGGAACCTTCACCGAGGACGACCTGGCGCTGCTGCGGGTGCTCGCCTCCCAGGCGGGCATCGCGATCGGCAACGCCCGGCTGTACGAGTCGGTCCGCCGGCGGGAGCGCTGGATCGAGGGCGCCGCGGCCGTCACGACCGCGCTGCTGACCGGCAGCAGCGCCGAGGACGCCCTGACGACGGTCGCCGAACGGGCCAGGCTCCTCGCCGACGCGTCCGCGGGCGTGGTCCTCCAGCCCACCGCGGAGGGCGGCATGGAGATCGTCGCCGCGTCCACCGTGGACGACCCGGGCGACATCGTGGGCACGACCATCGCGCCCGGCTCCCCCGTGCTCGTCCAGCTCCTCGGCGGCGAACCGGTCTTCATCGAGGACTCCGCGACGGATCCGCGGATGACGACGCACGTACGGACCCGTTTCGGGCCCTCGATGATGCTGCCGCTCCAGTCCGGCGGCCGGCTCATCGGCACCCTCGCGCTGCCCAGGCGCCGCCACGGCCGCCCGTACACCTCCGCCGACCGCCTGTTGGCCTCGCAGTTCGCCTCCCAGGCCGCGCTGGCACTGGTGCTGGCGGACGCCCAGCACAACCGCGAACGGCTCGCGGTGTACGAGGACCGCGACCGCATCGCCCGCGATCTGCACGACCTGGTCGTCCAGCGCCTGTTCGCCACCGAGATGATGCTGGAGTCCACCCGTCGGCGGGCGGCGGCCGGCGAGGCGGACGAGCTGCTCGGCCGGGCCGTGGACGAGTTGGACTCCACCATCCAGGAGGTCCGCACCACGATCTTCGCCCTCCAGCAGCCGCCCGCGGAGGCACAGAGCAGCTTCCGCGGACGGGTGCTGCGGGAGACGGCCGGTGCCGCCGCGCTGCTCGGCTTCCAACCGTCCGTGCACTTCCGAGGGCCGGTCGACACGCTCGTGCGGGAGCCGACCGACCAACAGCTGATCGCGGCGCTGCGCGGGGCGCTCGCCGCGGCGCACCGGCGCGTGGGCGCCACCGCGGTCGAGGTCGTCGTGGACGCCGCGGCCCGGCTGGACGACGGCCGTCTTGGGGTACGGCTCACGGTCACGGACGACGGGGTGCGCGAGGACGGCGGCGATGCCGGCACGGTGTTCACCTGGCAGGCGCCGCGCTAGGGATCGCGCGTGGTCCGTACGGCGCAGTCCAGCGCGCCCCGCCCGCCGGGCCGTCCTTGACTGGCGGTGTGGACACCGCCCCCGCCCGGACGCCCTTCTCGGCCTATCGCAACCTGGTCATGGCCACGATCGGCTTCACGCTCACCTTCTGGGCGTGGAACCTGATCTCCCCGCTGGGCAGCTTCTACAAGGACCGGCTGGACCTGACCTCCTTCCAGCAGTCCCTGCTGGTAGCCGTGCCGGTGATCGTCGGGTCACTGGGCCGGGTGCCGGTGGGCGCGCTCACCGACCGCTACGGCGCCCGGTTGATGTTCCCGCTGGTGACGGCCGGCACGATCGTGCCCGTGCTGCTGCTGATCTGGGTGAAGGACTCGTATCCGCTGATGCTGGTCGTGGGCTTCCTCCTGGGTCTCGGCGGCACGACCTTCGCGATCGGCGTGCCGCTGGTGAACTCCTGGTTCCCGCCCGCCAAGCGCGGCTTCGCCATCGGGATCTTCGGGATGGGCATGGGCGGGGTGGCCCTGTCGGGGTACTTCACCCCGCGGATCGCCCAGCACGGCGAGAACCTGCCCTTCGTGGTGGTCGCGATCGCCCTCGCCGCCTTCGCCGTGCTCGGCGCACTGCTGATCACCGACCGGCCCGACCGACCGGTCCCCACGGAGTCGTTGGCGACGCGGCTCGCGCGCGCGGGACGGCTGCGGGTGACCTGGGAGCTGTCCGCGCTGTACGCGATCGGCTTCGGCGGGATCGTGGCCTTCGGGGTGTACCTGCCGACGTACCTGAGGACCTGGTACGACCTGAGCCTGACGGACGCGGGCACCAAGGCGGCTGGATTCGCGCTGGTCACGGTGGTCTTCCGGCCGCTCGGCGGCTGGCTGTCGGACCGGATCCACCCGGCGTACGTCACCGCGGTCGCCCTCGGCCTGGTGGCGCTGATGGCGATCGTGCAGGCATTCGAACCGCAGCTCCAGCCCGGTGGCACGATCGCGCTGCTGCTGATGGCCGCGGGCCTCGGGACCGCGTCCGGCAGCGTCTTCGCGCTGGTCGCCCAGGTCACACCGCAGGCCCAGGTCGGCAGCGTGACCGGCATCGTCGGCGCGATGGGCGGGCTCGGCGGCTTCGTGCCGCCGCTGGTGATGGGCGCGATCTACAGCGCGAAGGGGTCCTACGCGATCGGGTTCATGCTGCTCTCGGACCTGGCGCTGGCCGGCTGCGTGTACGCGTACGGGCGGATGCGCACCGCGCGCCCGATGGCTCCGGAGCCCGCCTCCCCCAATGGAGCTAGCTCGAAGACGCGATGACCGGCGGCGGTGCGGTGGGGAGAATGGAGGTCCCAGGCCGCCGGCTTCCGATGGAGGACGATCGACGTGAGTGACCTCTTTCCCGCGCTGCGCTCCACCCCCGACCGAACCGCCCTGCACTTCCCCGCGCGCTCGTTGACGTACGGGCAGCTGACGGCGGTGGCGGGCGTGGTGGCGCGGCGGATAGGGGCTGCGTCCCGGGTCGCCCTGTGGGCGACGCCCACGCCGCACACGGCGGTGGGGGCGGTGGCGGCGCTGCTCGCCGGCGTGCCCGTGGTGCCGCTGAATCCGAAGACGGGCGAGCGCGAGTTGGCCCACATCGTCGGGGACAGCGCGCCCACGGCGGTGCTGGCGGGTCCGGATGACCGGCTCCCGGCAGCGCTCGACGTACTGGAGCGCATCACGGTCGACCTCGGTGAAGGTGCGGATGCGGAGGGCACCGCGCCGTCGCCGCGGGGTGGTGTGCCCGTCGACCCGACCGCCCCGGCCATGGTCGTCTACACCTCGGGGACGACCGGCCCGCCCAAGGGCGCGGTGCTCTCCCGACGGGCGATCACCGCCAGCCTGGACGCGTTGGAGGACGCCTGGGCGTGGACCGCCGATGACGTCCTGGTGCACGGACTGCCGCTGTTCCACGTCCATGGGCTGATCCTCGGGATCCTGGGCCCGCTGCGCCGCGGCGCCCAGGTGCGACACCTGGGCCGGTTCTCCGTCGACGGCGTCGCGCGCGAGTTGAGCGACGGCGGCACCATGCTGTTCGGCGTCCCGACGATGTACCACCGGCTGGCGGAGGCCCTGGCCGACGATCCCGCGCTGGTGAAGGCGTTGGCGGGGGCCCGGCTGCTGGTGTCCGGCTCCGCCGCCCTCCCCCTGCACGACCACACCCGGATCACCGCCGCCACCGGCCGCACGGTCGTGGAGCGGTACGGCATGACCGAGACCCTGATGAACACCAGCGTCCGCGTCGACGCACCGCAGCCGCGCCCCGGTTCGGTCGGGGTGCCGCTGCCCGGTGTGGAGCTGCGGCTCGTCGACGAGGACGGCGCGCCCGTCGCGGCGTACGACGGGGAGACCATCGGCGAGATCCAGGTGCGCGGCGACAATCTCTTCTCCGGGTATCTGAATCGGCCGGACGCGACGGCGGAGGCGTTCGACGGCGACTGGTTCCGCACCGGCGACATGGCGGTGCGCGACCCCGACGGCTCCGTGCGCCTCGTCGGCCGCAGGGCCACGGACCTGATCAAGAGCGGTGGCTACAAGATCGGCGCGGGCGAGATCGAGAACGCGCTCCTGGACCACCCCGGTGTCCGCGAGGCCGCGGTGACGGGTGAGCCGGACCCCGACCTCGGGGAGCGGGTGGTCGCGTGGATCGTGCCGACGGAGCTGGCGGACCCGTCCGCGCGACCGTCGGCGGACGCCCTCGCGGCGCACGTCGCGGGGCTGCTCTCACCGCACAAGCGCCCGCGGGAGGTGCGCTTCTTGACCGCGCTCCCCCGCAATGACATGGGCAAGGTCATGAAGCGGGCGCTCCGTGAGTAGGCCGTCGTCAGGCGGTGCGGCAGCCGGCTGGTTAGTGCGTACGGCTCGGTGGTGCCAAGGCGCGTGCGGTCGTTCCGTCCACGCCGGGAAGGGGCTCGCCGAGCCTGCCGCCCCTGGCCGCTGCGGATGTGGCGTCCTCCGCCCGCCAGCGTTGCTCCGGGGTGCCGTTGCGGACCTTGACCACGGTCACGGCTCCCACGTCCGGTGCGCTGGGAACGAGGGCCAGCCCCGCGCTCCAGCCGGGCAGCAGGTGTCCCCGGACGGTGAGGTCGTGGCGCAGGTCGACACCCGGAGTCTTGCCGCCGGTGCCGCTGGCCTCGGGGCTGCCGGGGTTGCTGGGACTGATGGAGTGGCCGGCACAGGGGCTCAGTTCGGGTACGGCATCGAGTTGCCGGGAGTCGAGACAGAGCCCGGGCGCCGATGCGCTGCGCAGCAGGTCGTCGTCCCCGTAGGTCCACGTCTGGGTGGCGGCCGACTTCGTGCAGACGGCCATCACGAGTTCGGCGCCCGCGGTCGGCACCCGGTCGCGTACGTCGAGGCAGAGGCCGGATGCGATGTGGCGCAGCCGGACGTTCAGGGGCGGCGCCGGGTCGGTGACGGGGATGGAGCCCGGTGCGGACACGGAGGAGGGCCAGGTGCCCGGGCCCGCGTTGGCCCTGGAGCCCTCGTCGGCCCACGGCCGGGACACCGCGGTCGCCACCAGGAGCAGGCCGACGCCCAGACCGAATCCGGTGACGAGAGACGCCCGACTGCGCCGTGCCCGGCGTCGGCGGGCCGAGCGGCCGGGACCGGTCAGGCTGACCGGGGCGATGGGGCTGCTCGGGCCGCCCGGGTCGTACGCACCGTTGGATGCTGGTGGGCCGGTGCTTTCGGCGCGCTTGTGGCGTCGGGCGCCGCGCACCGCGCGCGACGGCGTGGGGATTCCGGGGTCGGCGGCTCTTCGGGCGGGCCGGGAGTCGACGTAGGGCCGCGCTGCCCTGCCGAGCAGGCTTTCCGCGAGCAACAGCCCTCGTCGGTCTCCTCGGTGGTCGAGCTGTTCGACGGTGGACCGGCAGTGCCGGCAGGCGCGGAGGTGGGCCCGGACGTCGGGGAGGAAGGTTCGGCGGCGGCGCAGGGCGACGTCGATGAGGCGGTGGTAGCCACGGCACTCCCCGTCCGGGGCGAGTTCCAGGTGGCTGCGGAGCACCCCGGCCCGCAGGAGCTCCCGCCCCTGCTCCAGTTGGACGGCCGCGGTGCCCGGGTCCATCGCCAGCAGACCGGCGGGGACGGAGATCGCCTCGCCCTCCACCTCGGCGTGCCAGAGCAGGCACTGATCGGTCTCCCGCAGGGCGAGGAAGGCCCGGGCGACGAGCGTGCGGTCCGCGGCGGGGCTGAAGAGTTCGGCGGGGACGGCGCGCCCGCTCTCGGGGTTCTGCAAGTCGGGCAAGGCGGTCACCCGGTCGTCGAGGGCCCAGGTCCGGGCGATGCGGCGGGCGGTGACGAGGAGCAGCGGACGCGGCGCGGTCGGTGTTCCGTTGGGTATGCGGGCGCCGGGTCGGCGCAGTTGCTCAAGTCCCTTGCTGAAGGCCGCCGTTGCCAGCAGGGAGGCGGCTTTGGTCGAGGGGGTCGCGATCGAGGCGTAGTCGTGGACCGACTGCCAGTGGCGCGCCATCAGAACGGCTGTGGGGTGGGCCTCTTGGCGCGCTTCCGAGGGTGGTTGTCGGGTGGCGTTCCGCAGTTCTTCCGCCAGCTCCGCATCGGACGTGCCGGCGCCGGCGACGGCCGAGCGGGAGGCGGGTCGGGGCGGCGGGAGGGGTGGCTGCTGCATGGGACGTCTTCCATCCGGGGCAGTGCGGTGGGGGGTCGACCGGTGTCTTCCGGGCCCTGGTCAGGGGCGGATGCCGAGGGCACAGGTCAGGTGGTCGGCTGCCGAATGGGGCGGGCGCCTCGGGGCGCACGCGGGTCTCGCCACCGTCCCATGCGAACGGTCGATCACCAACGCCCTTGGTCCGGGCGCGCGGACGCTCACCTTTGCACAGCCCTCACATGTGCAACAAGACTTCTCCGAGCGATAGCCCGGTCGCTCTGCGTCGACACGCGGAGAACGTCCCGAGGCGTCCTTCGGGCTCAGAGCGCGACGACAGTGACCTCCGTGGCCTTGACGCTGGTCCACACCGCGCTGCCCTCGGCGAGCGCGAGTTCGGCCGCGGCCTGCGGGGTGATCTCGGCGACGAGGTCGGGGGCGTCGGGCGAGGTGACGAGCACGCGCAGTCGGCTGCCGCTGGCCGTGATCTCCCGTACGGTGCCGGGCCAGACGTTGCGCGGGCTCCCGCCCGGCCGCTCCCGGTGGACGGAGACCGCCTCCGGGGCGATGATCGCCAGCGCCCGGGTGCCCTCGGGCAGCGGATCGGCGACGACGAGCCGACCGCCGCCGGTCAGGTCGAGGCCGTTGCCCGCCGCCGTGCCGGGCCAGGCGTTGCGTCCCAGCATCCGGGCCACCCACGGCGAGCGCGGATGGCGGGTGACCTCGGCGGGCGGTGCGTCCTGGAGGGCCCGGCCGTCGTCGAGGACGAGGACCCGGTCGGCCAGGGACACCGCCTCCACCGGGTCGTGGGTGACGATCAGGCACACCCCGCCGAAGCCGTCGAGGTGGCCGCGGAGCGTGTGCCGCACCCGGGCGCGGGTGGTCTGGTCGAGCGCGGCCAGCGGCTCGTCGAGCAGCAGCAGCCGGGGACGGGTGGCGAGGGCCCGGGCGAGCGCCACGCGTTGCGCCTGCCCGCCGGAGAGCTGCGCCGGCCTGCGGTGGGCGAGCACGCCCACACCGAGGCGGTCGAGCCACGTCTGCGCGGTGCGCCGGGCCTCGGCGCGCGGGACGCCCTGGGCGCGCAGCCCGTACGCGGTGTTCCCGAGCGCGCTGAGATGCGGGAACAGCGCACCGCTCTGCGGCACCCAGGCGACCTTGCGACGGTGCGGCGGCAGTTGCGTCACCTCGTCGTCGCCGAGGCGGAGTTCGGCGTGGGCACGGTCGGTCAGGCCGAGGAGGGCGCGCAGCAGGGTCGTCTTGCCGGCGCCGTTGGGGCCGACGACGGCGATGGCGGTGCCGGGCTCGGCGTCGAGGGTGAGCCGGGTGAAGCCGGTGACGTCGGCGGCGAGGGACCAGCGTCCGCCTGCCTCCCCACCGGGTACGGACGCCTGCTCTCGCACGGGTGTGGGATCCGGCAGGGGATCGGGCCCTGGTTCCGTCGCGCCGCCCGGAGCATCGGCTTCCGTACGGTCGGCGGTCGCCCCGCCCGTCCACCGCCCCCGGAGCGCGATCAGCACCGCCATGGCGATGGCGAGCAGCAGCAGCGATACGGACGTCGCCGCCTCCGGATCGTCCTGGAGGAGCAGGTACACCTGGAGCGGCAGGGTCTGGGTCACCCCCGGCAGATTGCCCGCGAAGGTGATCGTCGCACCGAACTCCCCGAGCGCCCGAGCCCAGGTGAGCGCCGCGCCCGCGATCAGCCCGGGGGCGACCATCGGCAGGGTGACCGTGCAGAAGACCCGTACGGGAGAAGCGCCGAGGGAGGCCGCCGTCTCCTCGTACTCCGGGCGCAGGCCGTTCAGCGCGCCTTCCAGGCTGATGACGAGGAAGGGCATCGCCACGAAGGTCGCGGCGACGACCGCGCCCGAGGTGTGGAAGGGGAGGGTGATCCCGAAGGCGTCCTCCAACCAGGGCCCGATCAGCCCGCGCCGCCCGAACCCGAGGAGCAGGGCGACCCCGCCCACGGTGGGCGGCAGCACCATCGGCAGCATCACCAGGGACCGTACGAGCGCCTTGCCGGGGAAATCGGCCCGGGCCAGCAGCCAGGCCAGGGGCACGCCCAGCACTAGAGAAAGTCCCAGCGCCCAGAAGGAGACGAGCAGCGAGAGACCCAGCGCCTCGGTGACACCGGGGCTGGTCAGATGGGTGCCGAGATCGGCCCACTCGGTACGGACGAGGATGCCGAGCAGCGGAATCAGCAGGAACGCGACGGCCAGCAGCGCGGGCACGGCGAGCGCCAGCGGCACGCCCCCGCGCGGACGGCCGCGGCCGGGGCGGGGCCTGCTGCGGGGGCGGGACTTCATCACGTTCCTACGGTTCGGTGCGGACAGGCCCTAGGGCTTCTGGAACCCCGCGTCCTGGAGGATCTTCTGTGCCTCGGGGCCGGCCAGCCAGGTCACGAAGGCGGTGGCCGCCTCGCCGTGCCGGGAGGTCTTCAGAGTCGCGGCCGGGTACTCGGCGATCGCGTTCTGCGCGTCCGGGATCTCGATGGCGTCCACCTTGTCCGGCACGGTGGCGGCGTCGGTCTTGTAGACGAGCCCGGCGTCGGCCTCGCCCAGTTCGACCTTGCTGAGCACGGCACGGACGTTGGGCTCCTGGGAGACCGGCTTCACCACGATCTTCTGGGCGTCCAGAATCTTCTGCCCGTAGCGGCCGACGGGCACCTCGGGCGCCGCGAGCACCACCTTCATGCCCGGGTCGGCGAGGTCCTTCAGCTCGTCGACCTTCTTCGGATTGCCGTCCTCGGTGGCGATGACGAGCCGGTTCTTGGCGATGACCTCCGGTGTGCCGGTGTCGGACGCCAGCCCGTCCATCGTCTTGGTGTCGGCGGTCACCAGCACGTCGGCAGGCGCGCCCTGCCTGACCTGGGCGGCCAGTTCCTGCGAACCGGCGAAGGAGAAGGTGACCTCGGTGCCGGGGTGGGCCTTCTCGTACGCGGCGCCCGCCGCCTTGAAGACGTCCGTGAGCGAGGCGGCGGCGAGCACCGTCAGCTCGGCCTTCGGGGGGTGGCTCCCCGCACCCGTGGCGGAGTCGCCGGTGTCCTTCTCGGAGTCGTCGTTGCCGCAGGCGGCGGCGAGCGGCAGCACCAGCGCGGTGGCCAGTGCGACGACGGCGCGGCGGCGGGCGGGGGACGGCACGGACATGGGGAGCACTCCTTGGGCCCGGGGGACGCGGGGACGCGAGGGGGACGAGCAGCGCGGGCGGGCGGCACGCGGTGCGCCGCGGTCAGGGGTGGTCAAGGGCGGTCGATGTGCACGCTGGTCGACTTCACCCGGGCCGTGGCGGTCATGCCGACTTCCAGCCCCAGTTCCTCGACGGCCTCGCGGGTCAGCAGGGAGACCAAGCGGTGCGGACCGGCCTGGATCTCCACCTGCGCGGCGACGTCCCCGAGCTTGACCGCGGTGACGATCCCGGGGAAGGCGTTGCGCGCCGAGGTGTACGGCGGGTCCTCGTCGCCGTCGCCGCTGCCGCTCTGGGCGACCTCGATCGAGAAGGCGGCCAGGTCCCGGCCCTCGATGAGTCGACGGCCGCTCTCGTCACGATGGGTGGCCACCCGGCCTGCGTCCGCCCAGCGGCGCACGGTGTCGGGGCTCACGCCCAGCAGACGCGCCGCCTGGCCGATCGTATAAGACTGCATATGCCGCACGATAGGCGGATCAGACTGGCACCTACAAGGAGATAATCGCAAAACCCTGGCATCTGCAAGGTCATCCGCTCGCGGCGGCGCCGACCTCGATCGCCCTGGCCGCAACTGGCGGCGCCGGCGCTTGACCGGTCGCACGTACGGGCGGAGACTCGAAGTGCGCCCGCCACGGGCCGGGCGATTCCACGGACCATCTCCCATGAAGGCCCCGACGACTCCCCTCCGGTCGGGGCCTTCGCCCTCACGTCGCCCCGGTCTCGCCCTCCGCGCCCTGCTCCCCCTCGGGTTCGACGGGGTGCCGCACCCGCACCTTGAGCGCCTTCTCCACCTCGTACCGCCCCTGCCCGCTGGCCGCGGCGTGCGCGGTGATCGCCGCCTGGACCGCCTGCGCGGTCTCCAACGTGAGCCCCCCGGCCTGGATCTCTTCCCACGCCCGGACTTCCAGGGCCACCAACTCATCCGTTAGTGCGATTTCAGCCATGGCTGAAATCTTATGTGCGCCCCGTACGAACGACTGCCAACGCCGCGGAAACCTTTCGCCCCGCGCCGTCCCCGACCGTGCCCCCCGACGCCGGGCGGAAGAGCGTGAGCGCCATCCAGCGACGGATAGAGGCCCGCACCGGGCTGGACGACCAGCTCGGCCGCGTGGAAGCCCCCCGCGACCACGGCGGCGACCCGCGGCCGCGGACCGCCGCCGCTACCCGGGCGCCTCGCGCCCGTACGACTGCGCGTACCGCGCGGGGGTTATCCGCAGGTGGCGGGTGAAGTGCCGGTTCAGATGCGCCTGGTCGTAGAAGCCCACGCTGGTGGCGACCTCGGCCGGCCGCCGGCCCTCAAGGAGCAACCGGCGCGCCCGGTCGATGCGCCGCCCCGTCAGATAGGCGTGCGGCGCGATCCCGTACCGCCGGGTGAACGCGCGGATCAGGTGCGTGGGGTGCGCGTGCAGCAGTCCGGCCGCCTCGGCCATGGAGACGCCGGCGGCGATCCGGGAGTCGAGCAGTTCGCGCAGCGCCTCGGCGAGCGGCCCGGGCGGCGGGCCGGGGTCGTGGGCGGGCAGTGCCCGCAGATGCCGCAGCAGCCGTTCCCGCACGAGCGCCAACCGCGACTCCGCCTCGAACCCGGTTCCGCTCCCTCCGGCGGGCGGAACGTCGCGGAGGGCGCCGTGCAACTGCCCGATGCGGTGGTGCAGCAGGGCGTCCCGGTGGACGGGGATGTCGACGGCGGCTCCCGTCAGCCGCTCCGGCAGCACGTCCGACTCCAGGTAGAGGACCCGCTTGCGAAACCCCCGCACGCCCACCGTCCGCCCGTCGTGCGGCACCCCGGGCGGCAGCAGGACGACCGTGCCCAGCCCGTCCGCGCCGTGCCGGTGCCGGTCGAGCCCGAAGTCGACGCAGCCGTCGTCGAGGATCATCAGCGCCCAGGTGTCGTGCGTGTGCACGGGATACGCGTGGTCGGCGAAGTGCGCGTGGAACGACTCGGCGATCCCGGCCACCGCCGGCCGCCACGCACTGACCCGCGCCCCGGTCCGTCCGCCGCTCATGCAAGGAACGTACAAGACCCGCGTCCACGATGGCCGGCACGCTCGTTCCATGACCACCTCGAACCCCACGCCGACCACCCCGCGCACCGCGGCGGACGCCGCCGTCCCCGGCCGCGCCGCCGTCAACATCGCGCACAAGCTCTCGCTCTTCAACGACCTGTGGGCGCAGAAGAAGATCGCCGACGTCAACGACTACGAGGTCAAGCTCGCCAAGGTCGGCGGGGAGTTCGTCTGGCACTCCCACCCCGACACCGACGAACTCTTCCTCGTCATCAGCGGTCGGCTCACCATCCGCCTGCGGGACGGGGACGTCACCCTCGACCCGGGCGAACTGTTCGTCGTGCCCCGTGGCGCCGAGCACTGCCCGGTGGCCGAAGAGGAGACGGCCATCCTGCTCCTGGAGCCCAAGGACACGCCCAACACGGGCGACGCGGGCGGCCCGCTGACCAGGGCGCCGGAATTGCTGGAATGAATCTCCGGGCCGGTGAAGAAGAGGGCCCGGCCCCACGATGACCAACGGCGCCGAAAGATATGGGGAATCACCGTCACCACGGGCCCCGCCGGCGGGCGACGACCACCCGAACGAGGCCCGCTCCGACATCTGCACAAGGTCCGTCGCATCGTTTCTGCGACCGGCCGCGCGGTGGGGCGGGTGGGACTCGAACCCACGGCCGACGGATTATGAGTCCGCTGCTCTAACCGGCTGAGCTACCGCCCCTAACGGCGCGTCGCGCACAAATGTGCGCGCCGTCTGCCGCAGCATAGCCGGTCATACGATCTCCTGCCTCGGATGGCCGGCAACGCTCGCAGGTGAAGACCGCACCGGGGTCCCACCGGTTCCCGGTGGCGGGAAAAGTCACCTGGATCACACCTGGATCACACGAACCCCGTCATACGAAAAAGGACCCTCGAAGGGGTCCCGTTCCGTTAGGTGCTCCCCCGGCTGGACTCGAACCAGCAACCCTCCGGTTAACAGCCGAATGCTCTGCCAATTGAGCTACAGGGGATCGCGCTCCCCCGACTGGACTCGAACCAGTAACCTGCCGGTTAACAGCCGGCTGCTCTGCCAATTGAGCTACAGGGGACTGCTGCGTGCACCGAACGTACCTACCGGGGGGCTCCCGGAGGGCGTGCGCTCGCTGCGACACATACATTAGCGCAAGCAGGGGGGTGCTCCGCCAATCGGTAGGGTCCCGGGTGATCACGGTCCGGCCCGGGTAGGCGGGCGGGCACCGAGGTACACCAGGGAAGGGTGGCAGACCCATGCGGTACAAGCTCACGTTCGTCGTCGGGCTGGCCATCGGCTATGTGATCGGCACGCGTGCGGGCCGCGAACGCTACGAGCAGATGAAGAAGTCGGTCCGCGAGTTCTCCCAGAACCCGGCGGTGCGCAACGCCGCCGAGGCCGCCGCGCACAACGGTCGACAGGTGGCGGGCCGGGCGTTCCACGTGGTGAGCGACAAGGTCGGGGAGCACGTGCCCGAGTCCGTCGCCGAACGCGTCCGCACGCTGCGGGAGCGCACCCACAACGGCGAGGACGACTGGGGCACCAGCAACACCTAGCCACAAGGTCAAGGGGCGGAACCGGCGGCTTGTGGCACCCGCGCTCCGGGCGTGCGGCACAATCCATGCCCATGGGGATAGTCGCCGGCTTGGACAGCTCGTCCGCCTTCACTCGGATCATCGTCTGTGACGCGGACTCCGGTGCCGTACTACGGCAGGGGTACGCCCAACACCCCGTGGACCCGAAGTCCACCGATGTCGACCCGCAGTCCTGGCTGCTCTCGCTCGGCGAAGCCGCCGGGGGCGGGCTGCTGGACGGCGTGCAGGCGATCGGGGTCTCCGCGCAGCAGCACGGGCTCGTACCGCTCGACGAACACGGCGCGCCGGTGCGGCCCGCGCTGGTCGGCAACGACCGGCGGGCGCAGGTTGCCGCGGCCGATCTGATCGACGCCCTCGGCGGGCGGCACGCCTGGGCCGAGGCGGTCGGCTCGGTCCCGCAGTCCTCGCTGCCCGTGGCGAAGCTGCGGTGGCTCGCCCGTTCCGAGCCGGAGGTCGCACAGCAGGTCGCGGGGGTTCTCCAGCCGCACGACTGGCTGGTGTGGCAGTTGCTGGGACGGCCCGCGCGGCGCATCACCGACCGCGGTGGCGCCTCGTCGACCGGTTACTGGTCGGCCGCGTCCGGCGCCTACCGGCCCGACCTCGTCGAGCTGGCGCTGGGCCGGCCGTGCACGCTGCCCGAGGTGCTCGGCCCCGCCGAATCGGCCGGGACCACACCCGAGGGGCTGCTGATCTCCGCGGGCACCGGCGAGACCATGGCCGCGGCCCTCGGGCTGGGCGTCGGCCCCGGTGACGCGGTGGTGTCGCTGGGCGCCTCCGGGTCCGTGATGGCCGTGCACCACGAGGCGCTGGCCGACCCGAGCGGGATGATCACCTCGTACGCCGACGCCACCGGCATGCACCTGCCGGTCGTGCACACGCTCAACGCGGTGCGGGTGCTGCGCGGCGCGGCGGAGATGCTGGGGATCGCCGACCTCGAAGCGCTGTCGGAACTGGCGATGGCGTCCACGCCGGGGGCTTCGGGGCTGGTGTTCCTGCCGTACCTGGAGGGCGAGCGCACCCCGCACCTCCCGCACACCGCGGGCACGCTCAGCGGGCTGCGCCGGGAGTCGATGCGGCCGGAGCACCTGGCGCGCGCCGCGTTCGAGGGGATGCTGTGCTCCCTCGCGGACGCGCTGGACGTGCTGCGGGGGCGGGGGGTCGCGGTGCGCCGGGTCTTCCTGCTGGGCGCGAGCGCCGATCTGCCCGCCGTGCGGTCGGCCGCGCCGGCGATCTTCGGGGCGCAGGTCGTCGTGCCGCAGCCGGCGGACTACACGGCGATCGGCGCGGCCCGGCAGGCCGCCTGGGCGCTCGGGGTCTCGCAGGGGTCCCTCTCCCCCACCGCTCCGCCGCTGTGGCAGCCGCCGGCGATGGAGGTGTTGGAGCCGGGCGAGGACGGGCCGGTCGGTCAGGCGGTGCGCCAGCAGTACGGTGCGACGCGCGACCAGCTGTACCCGGGGGCGTTCGGTCCGGTGCCGGGTTCGTACGGGAACGGGCTGCCGGGCGGGGACCCGGGACTGCTCGGGCTGTTTCCGTGAAGGACGCCACCACCGGCTGAGCCGCACTCGAACAGCACGACGGCAGCACGCAGCCGGCACACCGCCGGGGCGACGGAGCCATGCCCGTCGCCCCCGGTGGTCAAACGGCATCCGGAAGCACGACGTCCGGCAGTCGGAGTGCGCATTCGCCCCGGGCGCCCGCACAGCGCGCCGTCTTGACCCTGACTTGGCAGAATTCACCTGGGGTTCCGCGCCACGGTGAAGCAAACTGGGTCGGGGCGTCGCCCGTACCTGATCCGGCAGGTCATCGTGTCGGGTCGAGGTCCGATGCCGCCCACGACCTCCGGGGCACCCGCCCTCGCCGACTCCGAGAGACGAGCACGTGCTGATACGCCTGCTACGGACGTATGTGCGCCCGTACAAAGTCCCCATCGTCCTCTTGGTGGCGCTCCAGCTCCTCCAGACCAGCGCCACCCTCTATCTGCCCAACCTGAACGCCGACATCATCGACGACGGCGTGGTCAAGGGCGACACGGGCCTCATCCTCCGGCTCGGTGCCGTGATGATCGGCATCAGCCTTGTGCAGGTGTTGTGCAACATCGGCGCCGTCTTCTACGGAGCCCGCACCGCCGCCGCGATCGGGCGCGACATCCGCGCCGGGGTCTTCGACCGGGTGCAGAGCTTCTCCGCCCGCGAGGTCGGACGCTTCGGGGCGCCCTCGTTGATCACCCGGACGACCAACGACGTCCAGCAGGTGCAGATGCTGGTGCTGATGGCGTTCACCCTGCTGGTGTCCGCACCCATCATGTGCGTCGGCGGCATCGCGATGGCCCTCGGGCAGGACGTCACGCTCTCCGCCGTGCTGCTGGCCGTCGTCCCGGTGCTCGGCATCGCGGTCACCTTGATCGTGATCCGGATGCGCCCGCTGTTCCGCACCATGCAGGAGCGCCTGGACACGGTGAACCGGGTGCTGCGGGAGCAGATCACCGGCAACCGCGTCATCCGCGCCTTCGTCCGCGACGCGTATGAGCAGGAGCGCTTCCGCAAGGAGAACACCGAGCTGACGGACGTGTCGATGGCCACGGGTCGACTGATGGCACTGATGTTCCCCACGGTGATGACGGTCGTGAACGTGTCGTCCGTCGCCGTGGTCTGGTTCGGCGCCCAGCGGATCGACAGCGGCGCCATCCAGATCGGTGCGCTGACCGCCTTCCTCGCGTATCTGATGCAGATCGTGATGGCCGTGATGATGGCCACCTTCATGTTCATGATGGTGCCGCGCGCCGAGGTCTGCGCCGAGCGGATCGAGGAGGTGCTGGCCACCGAGTCCAGCGTGGCTCCCCCGGCCCGGCCCGTCGCCGAGCTGGCGCGCCACGGCCACCTGGAGGTACGGAACGTGGACTTCCGCTACCCCGGCGCGGAGGAGTCCGTGCTGCGCGACGTCTCCCTGACCGCGCAGCCGGGCGAGACGACCGCGATCATCGGCTCGACGGGCAGCGGCAAGTCCACGCTGCTCGGCCTGGTGCCGCGGCTCTTCGACGCCACCGACGGCCAGGTGCTCGTCGGCGGCGTGGACGTGCGCTCCCTCGACACCGCGCTGACCGCGCGCACCGTGGGGCTGGTGCCCCAGAAGCCGTACCTCTTCTCCGGCACCGTCGCCACGAACCTGCGGTACGGCCGACCGGACGCGAGCGACGAGGAACTGTGGCACGCGCTGGAAGTGGCGCAGGCGGCCGATTTCGTACGGGACCTGGAGCACGGGCTCGACGCGCCGATCGCCCAGGGCGGCACCAACGTCTCCGGCGGCCAGCGGCAGCGGCTCGCCATCGCGCGCACGCTGGTGCAGCGCCCGGAGATCTATCTCTTCGACGACTCGTTCTCGGCGCTCGACTACGCCACGGACGCGGCGCTGCGCGCGGCGCTGGCGAGCGAGACCGCCGAGGCGACGGTGGTGATCGTGGCCCAGCGCGTGGCCACGATCAGGGACGCGGACCGGATCGTGGTCCTGGACGAGGGGCGGGTCGTGGGCGTCGGGAGCCACCACGAGTTGATGCACGGGAACGACACGTACCGGGAGATCGTCCTCTCGCAGCTGACGGAGGCTGAGGCCGCATGAGCGGGCCGCGCATGATGATGGCCGGCAACGGCGAGCGGTCCCTGGACTTCAAGGGGTCCGGCAAGCGGCTGTTGCGGCAGCTGGCGCCGGACCGGGCGCTGCTGTGGATGATGACGGCGGCGGCGGTGCTGAGCGTGGGCCTGTCGGTCGTGGGGCCGCTGGTCCTCGGGCACGCCACCGACGTGATCTTCGCCGGGGTCGTCGGACGGGACATGTCGGAGGACCTCACCAAGGCGGAGGCCGTCGAGGGGCTGCGGCAGGAGGGGGACGGCGGGCTCGCCGACATGCTCTCCGGCGTGGCCTTCACCCCCGGCGAGGGCATCGACTTCACCGCCGTGGGCCAGGCGCTGCTGCTGGCGCTGGTGCTGTTCCTGGCCTCGGGGCTGTTGGCGCTGGTCGCCACCCGATGTTCGATCAAGGCGATCAACCGCGCGGTGTACCGGATGCGCGAGGACGTCCAGGCGAAGCTGGAGCGGCTGCCGCTGGCGTACTTCGACCGGGCCAAGCGCGGCGAGGTGCTCAGCCGGGTCACGAACGACATCGACAACATCGCGCAGACGCTGCAACAGACGATGGGGCAGCTGATCAACTCGCTGCTCACCATCATCGGGGTGCTGGCGATGATGTTCTGGGTGTCGCCGCTGCTGGCGCTGGTCGCGCTGGTGACGGTGCCGGTGTCGATCGTCGTGGCGGCGAAGGTGGGCAAGCGCTCGCAGCCGCACTTCGTGCAGCAGTGGCGGTCGACGGGCCGGCTCAACGGGCACATCGAGGAGATGTACACCGGGCACACGCTGGTGAAGGTCTTCGGTCGGCAGGAGGAGTCGGCCCGGGACTTCGCCGAGCAGAACGACGCGCTGTACGAGGCCGGGTTCAAGGCGCAGTTCAACAGCGGTGTGATGCAGCCGCTGATGTTCTTCGTCTCCAACCTGAACTACGTGCTGGTCGCGGTGGTGGGCGGGCTGCGGGTGGCGTCCGGGTCGCTGTCGATCGGTGACGTGCAGGCGTTCATCCAGTACTCGCGGCAGTTCTCGATGCCGCTGACGCAGGTGGCCTCGATGGCGAACCTGGTGCAGTCCGGCGTCGCGTCGGCCGAGCGGGTCTTCGAGCTGCTGGACGCCGAGGAGCAGGAGCCGGACCCGGTGCGGGAGGAGGGCCTCACGAAGGGCACGGGCCCGAAGGCGGGCGCGGCTTCCCGGGCGGTTGAGGGGCCGGGGGCCGGGGGCTTCAAGCGCCCGCTCGGGCACGTCTCGTTGGAGGAGGTCGCCTTCCGCTACGAGCCGGACAAGCCGCTGATCGAGAACCTCTCGCTGAGCGTGGAGCCGGGGCACACCGTGGCCATCGTCGGCCCCACGGGCGCGGGCAAGACCACCCTGGTCAATCTGCTGATGCGGTTCTACGAGGTCACGGGCGGCCGGATCACCCTCGACGGCGTCGACATCGCGAAGATGCCGCGGGACGAGCTGCGCTCGGGGATCGGGATGGTCCTCCAGGACACCTGGCTCTTCGGCGGCTCGATCGCGGACAACATCGCTTACGGGTCGTCCCGGGAGGTCACGCGCGAGGAGGTCGAGGAGGCCGCGCGGGCGGCGCACGCGGACCGCTTCGTCCGGACGCTGCCGAACGGCTACGACACCGTGATCGACGACGACGGCTCGGGGGTGAGCGCGGGCGAGAAGCAGCTGATCACCATCGCGCGCGCCTTCCTGTCCGACCCGGTGATCCTGGTGCTCGACGAGGCGACCAGCTCGGTCGACACCCGTACGGAGGTGCTGATCCAGAAGGCCATGGCGCGGCTGGCCCACGGCCGTACGAGCTTCGTCATCGCGCACCGGCTCTCCACCATCAGGGACGCGGACGTGATCCTGGTGATGGAGAACGGCTCGATCGTGGAGCAGGGCACGCACGAGGAGCTGCTGACCGCGAACGGGGCGTACGCCCGGTTGTACTCGGCGCAGTTCGCGCACGCGGTGGCGGAGGTGGAGTAGCCGGGACGTCTGGCCCCGGCCCTCGGGGGCCGTCAGTCCAAGTAGCCGCGGAGCTGGTCGGCGAAGGCGTGGTCGCGGAGTTTGTTGAGGGTCTTGGACTCGATCTGACGTATCCGTTCCCGGGTGACGCCGAAGATCCGGCCTATCTCCTCCAGGGTCCGCGGCCGGCCGTCGACCAGCCCGTACCGCAGCTGCACCACCTTGCGTTCGCGCTCGCCGAGGGTGGAGAGCACCGCTTCCAGGTGCTCGCGCAGCAGCAGGAACGCGGCCGACTCCACCGGGGACGCCGCGTCGCCGTCCTCTATCAGGTCGCCGAGGGCGACGTCGTCCTCCTCGCCCACGGGCGCGTGCAGCGACACCGGCTCCTGGGCGAGCCGCAGCACTTCGCTGACGCGCTCGGGCGAGAGGTCGAGCTGGACGGCGACCTCGTCGGGCGTCGGTTCCTGGCCGCGCTCCTGGAGCATGCGGCGCTGCACGCGCACCACGCGGTTGATCAGTTCCACGACGTGGACCGGGACGCGGATGGTCCGGGCCTGGTCGGCGAGCGCCCGGGACATGGCCTGGCGGATCCACCAGGTCGCGTACGTGGAGAACTTGTAGCCGCGGGCGTAGTCGAACTTCTCCACCGCTCTGATCAGGCCGAGGTTGCCCTCCTGGACGAGGTCGAGCATGGTCAGGCCGCGGCCCACGTAACGCTTGGCGACGGAGACGACGAGCCGGAGGTTGGCCTCGATCAGCCGGCGCTTGGCCATCCGGCCCATGACGACCAGCCGGTCGAGGTCGACGGCGAGTTGGGAGTTGTTGATGTCGGGGGTGTTGCTCAGCTTCTCCTCGGCGAAGAGGCCCGCCTCGACGCGGCGGGCCAGCTCGACCTCCTCGGCCGCCGTGAGCAGCGGGATCCGTCCGATCTCACGCAGGTACTGGCGGAACAGGTCGGAGGACGGGCCGCTGCTCTCGGCGCGGGGAGCCGCGCGCGCGGGCTCCGGATCCGGCTCCGCCGCTTCGGGCTCGGGGCTTCGTGCTTCCGGTCCGGCCTGCGGGCCGGGTGCGTCGGGGAGTACGTCGACGAGTGCCTGCGGCATCGTCTCGGGGTGCTGCGGGGGCGGGCTCTGGGCGGGGACGGCCGCGATGGCGTCCGCCACCGGCGCGGGCGCCGGCGCCGAAGCGGCCTCCGTCTCGGTCAGGGTCTGGGTCTGCACGGGGGCGACCTCCAGGGTGATCGCTGCCGGTTCGAGGGCATGCGGCAGCGGGACGGCTGCGGCCGGGCCGCTGTCCGTCCCGTACACGATGAGCGGATCCGCGGGGATGGTTGGCCCACCGGGGGTGGGTCGGCCGCGCTCCGAGGACTCAGGCACCGACCCCAGTGTGGGGTACGGCACATCCCCACCACGAGGGGCGTGCGGTGGTTTTTTGAGTCCGATCCGTGACCGTGCGGTTACGCTCCATGGCGTGCCGCGACGGCCACGGGCGGCTGCCGCGGCCCCGTGGACCGTCGGTCAGAGGGCAGCCGCGCCGTGGTTCCGCAGGGACTGGCCGTACTGCTGGAGCACCCACAACTCGTTCTGCACGGCGGCGTGCTGCTCGGCGTCCGCGTGCTGGCCGAGGCGGGCGAGGGTGCCCTGGACCTCGGCGATGCGGCGGTCGACCGCGCGCAGCCGGACCTGGACGAGCTGGACGCCGGCGTACGTCTCGTCGACGGTGCGGCAGTGCACGGCCTCCACGGCCAGCTCCGTGACCAGGGCACGGACGGTGTCGTCGGACGCGGCGTCGCGGACCCGGGCCAGATAGCCGGCCGAGTCCGTCACGCCCTGCTCGGCGCCGCCGGCTTCGGCGATCGTCTGGCGCACCACCGCGTACGGCGGGGCGGTGAACTCGTCCACGCCGTAGGCGTCGAAGGTCGGGGAGACCAGATCGGGGTGCTGGAGGGCGAGCTTCAGCAGCTCGCGCTCGGTGCGGTGGGCGGGGCTGCGCAGATTCAGCGCCGGTCCGCCCGGCACGGGCGGTGCGGCGACGGCCTGGGCCTGCCCGGCGCGGGACGACGCCCGGGATCCGTCGGGGCGGGTGGGGGAAGCCGGGCCGCGGCCACCGCGGTCCCGGGCCCAACGGGCGAGCTGGGCGACCCGTTTGACCACGAACTGGGTGTCGAGGATGCCGACCATGCCCGCGAGCTGTACGGCCGACTCGTGCTGGATCGCGATGTTCTTGATGCCGGCGACGATGGGGGCGGCCTCGTCGAGGGCGGCGGCCCGGCCGGCCGGGGTCTCCAGGTTGTGCCGGCGGACGACGTGGCGGAGGGCGAACTCGAACAGCGGCGTACGGCTGTCGACGAGGCCGCGCACGGCGTCGTCCCCGTCAGCGAGGCGCAGCTCGCAGGGGTCCATGCCGCCCGGAGTGATCGCGATGGAGGTCTCCGCGGCGAACTTCTGGTCGTCCTCGAAGGCGCGCAGCGCGGCCTTCTGGCCAGCCGCGTCACCGTCGAAGGTGAAGATCACCTCGGCGGTGGCGTTGTCCATCAGGAGACGGCGGAGGATCTTGATGTGGTCGCCGCCGAAGGCGGTGCCGCAGGTGGCGATCGCGGTGGTCACGCCGGCGAGGTGGCACGCCATCACGTCGGTGTACCCCTCGACGACCACCGCGCGGCTGGACTTGGCGATCTCCTTCTTGGCCAGGTCGATGCCGTAGAGGACCTGGGACTTCTTGTAGATGGCCGTCTCGGGGGTGTTCAGGTACTTGGGGCCGTTGTCGGTGTCGTAGAGCTTGCGGGCGCCGAAGCCGACGACGTCGCCGGAGATGTCCCGGATGGGCCACATCAGCCGGCCGCGGAAGCGGTCGATCGGGCCGCGGCGGCCGTCCTGGGAGAGCCCGGAGAGCACCAGCTCCTTGTCGCTGAAGCCCTTGCCGCGCAGGAAACGGGTGAGGTGGTCCCAGCCCTGGGGGCTGTAGCCGACGCCGAAGTGCTGGGCCGCGGCGTGGTCGAAACCGCGCTCGGCGAGGAAGGCGCGGCCCTTCTCCGCCTCGGCGCCGTTCTCCAACTGGTCGACGTAGAACTGCGCCGCGACCTTGTGGGCCTCCACCAGGCGGATGCGCTCGCCCCGCTGGTGGCTCGGGTTGTATCCGCCCTCCTCGTACCGCAGGGTGATGCCCGCGCGGGCCGCCAGTCGCTCGACCGTCTCGGAGAAGGTGAGGTGGTCGATCTTCATGACGAAGGCGATCGTGTCGCCGCCTTCCTGGCAGCCGAAGCAGTGGAAGAGTCCCTTGCTGGGGCTGACCTGGAAGGATGGCGACTTCTCGTCGTGGAAGGGGCAGAGCCCCTTCAGATTGCCGCCGCCAGCGTTGCGCAGCTGGAGGTACTCGGATACGACGGCATCGATCGGGACCGCGTCCCTTACCGCCTTGACGTCGTCATCGTTGATCCTGCCTGCCACGCGTGAAGTCTACGGTTTCCCGGCGGCCCTCCCGCTGGCCTGTGGATAACCTCGCTCCCGGCACCCTGTGCTGCGGGATCTGCCCGGGTGCGGGGTGGAGTCAGGGCGTGGGCTGTTCGACGAGCGCGGTCAGGGGTACGGACGGGTCGCTCAGGGCCTCGGGGTCCACCGGCGCCCCGGAGCGGATCAGCGCCTGGATCTGTTCCGTCACGTCCCACACGTTCACGTTCATGCCGGCCAGCACGCGCCGGTCCTTCAGCCAGAACGCGATGAACTCGCGCCGGCCGGCGTCTCCGCGCAGGACGACCTGGTCGTACGAGCCGGCCGGCGCCCAGCCGGAGTACTCCATCCCGAGGTCGTACTGGTCGGAGAAGAAGTACGGGACGCGGTCGTACGACACCTCCTGGCCGAGCATGGCGCGGGCGGCGGCCGGACCGCCGTTGAGCGCGTTCGCCCAGTGCTCGACGCGCAGCTCGGTGTCGAGGAGGGGGTGGTGGGCGGAGGCGACGTCACCCGCTGCGTAGACGTCGGGGTCGGAGGTGCGCAGGGAGGCGTCGACGGCGATGCCGCCGCCGTGCGCCCGGTCGGCGAGCGCGAGGCCGGCGGCTTCGGCGAGCCCGGTGCGCGGAGCGGCGCCGATGGCGGCGAGGACGGCGTGCGCGGGGTGTTCCTCACCGTCGTCGGTGCGGACCGCGAGCACCATGCCGTCCTGGCCGGTGATCTCGGCGAGGCGGGCGCCGAAGTGGAAGCGGACTCCGTGGTCGCGGTGGAGTTCGGTGAAGATCGCGCCCAGCTCGGGGCCGATGACCTGGTGGAGGGCGGTGGGCTCGGGCTCGACGATGGTCACCTCGGCGCCGTATCCGCGGGCCGCCGCGGCGACCTCCAGGCCGATCCAGCCCGCGCCCGCGACGACGAGCTGGCCGTTCTCGCGGCCAAGCGCGGTGAGCACCTGCCGCAGCCGCTCTGCGTGGGCGAGCCGGCGCAGGTGGTGGACGCCGGCCAGGCCGGTGCCGGGGACGTCCAGGCGTCGGGGCTCCGCGCCGGTGGCGAGCAGGAGCTTGTCGTAGTGCAGCACGGTGCCGTCGCCGAGGCGTACGGACTTGCCCGCGCGGTCGACGGCGACGACGCTCTGTCCCAGGTGGAGCTCCACGTCGGCCTGGGCGTACCAGCCGGGCTCGTGGACGAAGACGCTGTCGCGGCTCTCCTTGCCCTGGAGGTATCCCTTGGACAGCGGAGGCCGTTCGTAGGGGTGCTCGCCTTCGTCGCCGATGAGGATCACTCGTCCGGTGAATCCCTCGGCACGCAGGGTCTCGGCGGCCTTGGCCCCGGCGAGACCACCGCCGACGATGACGAATGTGCGATGCCCGTCGACCACTTGATGCCTCCTTCGTGCTTCTGCGGCGCCTGTCCCGTTCCATGCTGCGCAGCCTTCTGCGAGCGTCCCGCACGCAGCGTGATGGCGAAAGGGGGAGTGCGTCTGGCGTGTCTCGTCAGCGGCCCCGCCCACGAGCCCCGCAGGGGCTCAGCGGCGCGCCGTGAGCTGGGCGTGGAGGGTGCGGGCGGAGGCGTCGGTGAGCGACGCGATCTGATCCACAATCACCCGACCGCGCGCCCGGTCGTCCGGGGCGGCGAGGAACAGGGCCCGGAACTGGGGGTCGAGGCTGTCCGGTGCGCGGCTGGTGATCGCCTCCGCCAGTTCGGCCAGCAGGATCCTCTGGTCGGCCCGGAGCGTCTTTTGTTCGGCGCGCTGCATCACGTACCGATGTGCGACGGCCTTGAGCACCGCGCACTCGTTCCGGGCGGCGCGGGGGACGACCAGTTCGGCGGCGTAGCGGGTGAGCCGTCCGGTGCCGTACGCGCTGCGGGTGGCGCCCTCGGCGGCCAGGCAGAAGCGGCCGATGAGCTGGCTGGTGGCGTCCTTGAGGCGGGCCTGCGCCACGGCGGAGCCGTCGTACTGGTGCGGCCACCACTCCTGGGCGATAAGGCGGTCCAGGGCGGCGGCCAGCTCCTCGGGGTCGGTGTCGTCGGACACGTAGCGGCCGACGGCGACCCGCCAGATCTCGGCGCGTTCGGCCCCGTCGCGCAGGAGCGCGGGGTCGATGTGGCCGGCGTGCAGGCCGTCCTCGAAGTCGTGGACGGAGTACGCGACGTCGTCGGACCAGTCCATGACCTGGGCCTCGAAGCACTTGCGGTGTTCGGGCGCGCCCTCGCGCACCCAGGCGAAGACGGGCAGGTCGTCCTCGTACACCCCGAACTTCACGGAGGTCGGGTCGGTGGGGTGGCCGCCGCGCGGCCAGGGGTACTTGGTGGCGGCGTCGAGGGCGGCGCGGGTCAGGTTCAGGCCGACGCTGACCGGGTCGCCGGCGGCCGTGTGGGTGAAGCGCTTGGGCTCGATGCGGGTCAGCAGGCGCAGGGACTGCGCGTTGCCCTCGAAGCCACCGCAGCCTTCGGCGACCTCGTTGAGCGCGACCTCGCCGTTGTGTCCGAAGGGCGGGTGGCCGAGGTCGTGGGCGAGGCACGCGGCTTCGACGAGGTCGGGGTCGCAGCCGAGTGCGGCACCGAGTTCCCGGCCGACCTGGGCGCATTCGAGGGAGTGGGTGAGCCGGGTGCGGGGGCTGGCGTCCCAGGCTTCGTTGCGGGTGCCGGGGGTGACGACCTGGGTCTTGCCGGCGAGGCGGCGCAGCGCGGCGGAGTGCAGCACGCGGGCGCGGTCGCGTTGGAAGGCGGTGCGGCCGAGGCGCTTGTCGGGTTCGGGAGCGAAGCGGGCGGTGGCCGCTTCGTCGTAGGCGTCGTGGTGGTCACCCCCCTCCGAATAGGTGCTCTTGTCGTACGAATGCGGGCCGCGGGTTGCGGGGCCGGTGGGTGTGCTGGTCGTACCTTCCATGCACCGAAGGTAACCGGCTCGAATGCCTGTCCGCCCGTCCGGCCGGCGAGTGCTCGGGGCGTGAGTTATCCACAGGCTCAAGCGACTGTCACAGGCTGCTCCTAATGTGATCGTCATCGAAACCGAAAGCGTCGGGGAGGCGGTCTCGCCATGGGCTGGATCGAGACACAGAGCGGTGGATACACCGTGTCGCTGGACGGCAGCGAAGTGCTGTGCAGGAATGCGGCGGGGCGGCAGCTGAAGCAGGTGCCGCCGAAGCTGAAGGACGACTCCGTCGTCGTGCAGCTGCGCCAGTTGTCGGAGTGGTTGCAGCGCCATGAGCGCGAGTGCCGCGAGCAGGTGGACGCCTGGTTGGTGCGCTCGTTGCCGGTGCCGGTCGCGGTGCTCTCCCAGGTCTGGCCGGACGCCGGGTGGCAGCGGGCCCTGCGGGACCTGGTGGTCGCCCCGGTGGGGGACGACGGGTCCGCGGACCTGACGCGGGCGGGGTTCCTGCGGGACGCGGACGGCACCCGGGGCCTGGGGGTCGTCGACCTCGACGGTGACTCGGTGCGATGGGATTGCGCCACGGTGCTGGTGCCGCATCCGGTCCTCCTCGACGACCTGGAGGACCTGCGGGAGTTCGCGGTGGAGCTGGGCGTGGAGCAGCGGGTCGAGCAGTTGTTCCGCGAGGTGTGGCGGCGGCCGGAGACGGTCTCCGGCGACGTCTGCGAGACGTATCAGAACGGTCGGTTCCACCAGCTTCGGCACGCCACCGCCCGCGCGACCACCTTGGGGTACCGGGTGCGGGACGGCCGGGCGGTGTGCCCGCTGGTGGAGGACGGCCGCCCACTGGAGGCGTCGTACTGGCTCGGGGCGGACTATCCGGACGCGGAGGCGATGACGGGCGGGCTGACGTGGCTCGGTGAGGGCGGGAGCCGGGTGCCCCTCGCCGAGGTCGGGCCGGTCGCCTGGTCCGAGGGCGTCCGGATGGCCGCGCTGATCTACGCGAGCCGTGTGGTCGAGGACGAGGAAGAGGCGCTGCGGTGAGCGGGGCGGCGGACACGGACGGCGGGAAGCAGGGGTCGACGGTGGGGGACGGCATGGACGGTACGGGGATCGGAACAGTGGACCGGGCCGAGCGGGTGGAGAGCGCACTGCTGGCGGCGGGTGCGGTGCTGCCGCTCGACGCCGCGGGTGCCGTTGGCACACCGGATGCCAAGGGACCGCAAGGCGCGGCGAGATCCCGTGCCGGCAGGTCGGCGGATCCAGGAGCGGGAGAGGGCGGTGCCGGCGACGTCCTGACGGCCCGGTCGTTCGTCCATCCCGCGCTGGAGGGGCGCACGGTGGTGCGGCTGGTGCCGGAGTCGATCGGCCCCGCCGAGGACCTCGCGCTGGAGTACCTGGGCTTCGAGGGCACCGGCGCGGAGCCGGTGGGCCGGGTGCGCCGGCAGTCGCTGGGCTTCCCCGCCTGGGCCCTGGTCCACGACCCGAAGAACGGGCACCACGCCCTGGCGGTCGTGAAGGAGATGGAGCGGCTGACCCGCCTCGTGCCGACCAAGCCGGGACAGGCGAAGGACGGCTTCGACGAGATCGGGAGCCGGCTGGACCGTTCGGTACCGCAGTTCCTGCCGACGTACTACGAGCAGGTGGCGCGGCTGTTCCTGGCAGCGGAGGCGCAGCAGACGGCGTCCACCTTCTTCGGCAAGGCGCGCGCCGCCGAGCAGCGACACGCCCTGCCGGTGGACGAGGAGCGGCTGCGGGAGGTCTTCCTGGAGTTCGCCGGGGCGGGCGCGCTGAGCGGCAAAGTGCTGCGGGAGTACGCGAAGGGGCTGGCGGAGCGCCTTCCCGCGGAGCGGGCGTTCGAGGAGTTCCGCACGGTCTGCTCGCAGCGCTGTGCCTCCGGGCTCACACCGTACGCCGGGATGCTGGAGGACCTGCGGCGGCTGGCGAAGGCCGCGGGGCACGACGCGCTGACCGTGGAGCGCTCCCTGGTGAAGGAGATCATCGACACCGACGCGGTGAACCGCGCGGCGGGCGGGTTCTGGCGGTCGGCGCTGCCGGCGCTGAAGGTGCTGGCAGCCGAGGACGAAGCCGTGCGCCGGCGGCTGCTGGCGCTGCTGCCGCAGACGGGCGGTGACAGCCCGGAGACGTTCGACGCGTCGTGGCTGGCGCTGCTGAAGGCGTGCGGCGCGGTGGACCTGCTCCTGGACGGGACGGTTCCGGCGGCGCAGTGGCTGTCCGCGTGGGCCGAGCACCGGCAGCGGGGCTGGCGGGCGACGGCCCGCATCGAGGACGAACTCGTGCTGGTGGAGCGGTTGGCGGACCGGCTGGTGGCGGACGGCGTCCCGGTGCGGCTGGTGCGCTCGGGCTGGCGCGCCAGCGTCGACCTCGACGTCCTCGACCTGTGTCTGGCCCTCGGCGTGCCGGTCGCGCCGCCCGGTGACGACGTGGACTCCCTGGACCTGGAGAGCTGGCTCACCGGCCCGGAGGACGGGAAGCGGGACCTGGCGGCACTGGCCGCGGATCCGCGGTTCGCCCCGTTGCTCCGTGCCGGTCTGGAGCATCTGACGCGCGGCCGCAGCTCCACCGCCCGGCTCCAGCAGATCGCGGACCATCCCGTGCTGCGCACGGTGCTGGTGGGGTGGTTCGACGACCGCGCGGACGAGTTGTCCGTGCCGATCGGCCTGCCGGGCATCGACGAGCTGCTGAAGCGGCTCGTCCCCTTCGCCCACGCCCCCGTGCTGGCGACCGCGCCGCAGGCCCTGTCCCGGATCGGTGCGTTCTCCCCGGCCGCTGCGCTCGGGCGCACCCTGCGGGCGGGCGTCTGGGACGAGTTGGGCTGGCCGGCCCTGGAGGAGGGCCTCGCGGAGCTGGGCGCCCCCGCCCCCGAGGACGAGCACACCGGCCACGGACACCGCGACGACTGGTACCGGATGATGGACGCCTGGCCCGGGCTGATCGTCCGGCTGGGCATGCAGGCCGTCCTCGTCGGCGCCGAGAAGGTGGAGGACCGGCTGACGATCTCGCTCCCGTCGGCCAAGAAGTTCGGCTGGGACACCCCCGACGTGCGCTACATCGGCGGTCAGTGGCTGACCGTCAGCGGGGTCGGCGACGACCGCAGGGCCCGCTGGTCGGGTCGGCCGGCAGAGGTGTTCACGCCCGACGGCGTGGTGGTGAACCGCTACGTCTCCTACCAGCACCCGTCGTTGGAGCTGGCGGACGGCAGTCGGACGTTCGGCGCCCGTCCCGTCTCCCCCGGTGACACGTCGTTCGCCGAGGAGTGGCGTGCGCTCGCCTCGGACGGGGTCTCGCTGTGGGTGCTCCACGACGGCGAGTGGTGGGACTACGACCCGGTGACGGCCCGCCGCGGCCGGGTCTCGGTGCCGTCGTTCTTCGACTCGGCGCTGGGCTCCGGCGGGTCGCTGATGGAGCGGCACTGCCGACTGCTGCCGGTGCCGGCGGGCTTCGAGGGCTCCCCGTTCGGCACCCGGGACGGGCTCCTCGGCTGGTGGGTGCGGTCCGAGCCGAACTCCGGCACGGCCACCGCCTGCTCCGTGGACGGCAGCCGCGCCTCCGCGACCGTCAAGAAGGCGAACACCCGCTTCTCGTACCGCACGGAAGCCGTGCCGACGCCGCCGATGCGACTGCCCGCGGGCGCCGTGCTGCACCCGCGGGAGATCCGCGGCCAGCGGACGGAGATCGAGTTCCACGACGCGCAGGGGCTGCTGCTGTCCAGCGTCGTCGAGGGCTCCTGGGGCAACACCTACGCCGCTGGCACCACGGCCGTGCCGCCCCTCGCGTACTGGCACGCGCTGCGTCCGCGGGACGAGGCCGGGTCGGCGGCGCTGCGGGAGGTGACCGACGCGGAGGCCGGGAAGCTGGTCGCGGCGGTGGTGGGCGGCGCGCCCGCGCAGGACGTCGTGCGCGAGCTGCTTCCGCAGGTCAGCCACCCGAGCCTGGTGACCGGTGTGGCGTCCCTCGTGGAGCTGTCGGCGAAGTTCGCCCGACGCGTCACCGAGCTGGCCGAGCGGGCCGAGCAGGGGCGTCTGAAGCAGGCGACTGCCCCGTCCGCGGCGTCCCGTACCGAGCACGCCTTCGACGGCCTCCTGCAGCGGGCGCTGGACGGGCTCGTCGACACCGGCAACGTGTACCGGTACTACTCCGGCGACGATCGGACCGTGACCGCCATGGCCCAGGTCGACCTGGTGCGCAGGGCGCTGGGGGCCGGGGAGGTCGACGGCGAGGAGGTGTTCGACACCAACGTGGGCTGGCTGACGCTCGTCGGCGCCGGTGTCCTCGCCACTGCCGTGCGCGCGGGCGCCCCGCAGCTCGCCGATGACGAACGGGCGGGCCTGTTGGAGCTGTTGGCCGCCGTGCTGGAGGTGCGGGCGGACGGGGACGCCGTCCTCGTCGATCCGCGCGGGCGGCTGCGGACGGTGCACCTCAAGGCGCTCAAGTCCGGCACGTTCACCAAGATGCTCGGCACGGTGCAGCAGGACGGGGCGCGCCGGCTGGTCTTCCTGGACCGCCGCTACGCGGGGGACGACCTGGCGCACTGGCACTGCCTCGAATACGACCCGGTCGGAGGGTTCGGGGCGTGGGACGGCTTCGCCCTCGTCGAGTCCGACGTGTTGGGGGCGCCGGACGACCCGCTGCGGGCGGACGCGGTGCGCCGGATGGTGGCCGCGGTCCGCGAGCAGGGGCCGCTGCCGTACCTGACCGGGCCGATCGAGCAGTTCGCCACGGCGACGGGGACGAATCCGGCGGTGGGCGCGCTGCTGACGCTGGGCCTGCCGGGGATCACCGACTCGGGCCGCGACGGACTGCTGTCCGCCGAGCACCTGGCTCCGCTGGGGCTGAAGTCGGCCGACGCCAAGGCGGCGCGGGGCGTCCTGAGCGGGCTGGGCCCGCGCGAGCGGCAGCGCTACACGAGCCTCTTGCTGCCGCTGGAGCCGGAGCGGGTCGACGAGCTGTGGCGTGCCGGACTGGACACGCAGGCGCTGGCCTCGGCGTGGGTGGCGGCGCGCGGCAAGCAGCGGACGGTGCCCCCGTGGCTGACGGGCCGGGCGGTGGCGGAGCTGGGGCCCGCCTCGTTGCTGGACCGCACGTTGAACCCGGAGGTGCAGCCGGAGCTGATCGGCCGCACCGAGCAGAAGCTCGACAAGGACGAGGCCCTCGTCGCGGGGGAGCGCAACAAGCTGCTCACGGGCGCGGACCTGGGTGCGTACGTCACCACCCTGCGCTGGCTGGCGTACCGGCTGCCGTTCGGCGATCCGCTGCGGGAGGTGCTGCCCGTCACCCTGCGGCTGCTGCGGGAGCGGCTCCGCGACCCCGGGCTGCTGCTCCACCTCGCCGTGGACTGGGACTCCGAGGGCAACGCCACGTCGAAGCTGCTGCGCAAGGCGCACGGCGTCGGGGCGCGGCCCGAGGAGGCGAAGGGGTTCGTCGAGCTGGCCGATGCGCTGGTCCTGCTGCCGAAGCAGTACTACTCCGGCTGGGAGGACGTGTGGGTGCGGCCCGCGGTCCTGATGGCGGCGGCCGACGCGGCGCCCGGCACCGATCACCCCGCGGTGCAGTTGCTCCTGGGGACGGCGGGCGAGCGGCCGTATCTGATGGCGCTGCGGGCGCTGCTCAGCCCGGAGTTCGAGGCCCTGGTGACGGCCGACGGCGCGCCGGGGGCGGCCCAGTGCCCGGCGACCGGTGCGCCGGAGCTGGTGGGGGCCGCCACGCAGGAGCTGGGGCTCGGGGAGGACGCAGCGGCCCTGTATCTGATGCTGTTGGCGCTGCCCGACCCCACGGATCGCAACCAGGCGGAGTGGACCGGCTGGAAGCCGGCCCGGTTGAAGAAGGCCCGCGCCGAGTTGGCGGCCACGGACCTGGTGGTGGAGGCGAAGCGGGCGCGGGCCGGCCGCTCGCTCTTCCTGCCGGGCGGCTGGCTGGAGGCGAAGGCGCCGAAGCTCCCCGTGGAGACGTGGAAGACGGCGCTGCTGCCCTGGTTGCGGAGTGACGGCTTCGTGGTGCCGGACGTGACGGTGGCGGCGCTGTACGCGGCGGCGTGGCAGCGGGTGGTGGCCGGGGATCCGCCCGGGTTCGAGGAGTTCAAGGGACGCAGGTCCAGGGGAGGTTCGCGATGAGCGGGTACGAGAACGGGAACGGGGCGGGACCGGCGCGCCCGTCGCAGGAGCCGCAGCCGGGGGCCCGGCAGATGGAGCTGCCGGAGGACCGGTACGCGCAGGAGCTGGCGTTCCTCGCCGCGTACGACGACGGGCCGAGGCCGCCCGGCTGGCGGATGACGCCCCGCGCGGTGGTGCTCTTCGTCTGCGGTTCGGGGGACGAGCCGCTGCGCGCCGCGGACGGGCGCCAGTTGGTCGTGGGGCGGAAGTTCGTGGGCGACCGCGCGCTGGTGGAGCGGTGCGTGGTGACCCTCGCCGGCGAGCGCGGGCTGCTGCTCGTCGGCGAGCCGGGCACGGCGAAGTCGATGCTGTCGGAGCTGCTGTCCGCCGCCGTGTGCGGTACGAGCACGCTCACGGTGCAGGGCACCGCGGGCACCACGGAGGACCAGCTCCGCTACGGCTGGAACTACGCGATGCTGCTGGCCCAGGGCCCCAGCCGCGCCGCCCTCGTGCCCTCCCCGGTCCTCACCGCGATGACCACCGGCGCGGTCGCCCGCATCGAGGAGGTCACCCGCTGTCTGCCGGAGGTGCAGGACGCCCTGGTGTCCCTGCTGTCGGAGCGGCGGATGGCCGTGCCGGAGCTGGCGGGGGACGCGCTGTCGGAGGGCACGGTGCACGCGGCCCCCGGGTTCACCCTCATCGCCACGGCGAACCTGCGCGACAAGGGCGTCTCCGAGATGTCCGCGGCCCTGAAGCGCCGGTTCAACTTCGAAGAGGTCGGCCCCATCGACGACCTGGACGCGGAGACCGCGCTCGTACGGGCGCAGGCCACGGCCGCGCTGACGCGCTCGGGGGCGGCCTTCGGGGTGGACGACGCGGTGCTGGAAGCGCTGGTCACGGCGTTTCGTGACCTGCGTTCCGGGCGCAGCACGGAGGGCTGGGAGGTGGAGCGGCCGTCGACGGTGATGTCGACCGCGGAGGCGGTGCACGTGGCCACGGCGATGGGGCTGGGTGCGGCGTACCTCGGCGACGGCCGGGACGTGGTGCGCTCCCTGCCCGGCCATCTGCTGGGCACCGTCCGCAAGGACGACCCCGCGGACCACGCCCGGCTCCTCGGCTACTGGGACGGGCCGGTGCGCCGTCGGGCGGAGAGCGGTGCGCCGCTGTGGCGGACGCTGTGGGAGTTGCGCGATGACCTCGGATGACCCGGTGGCGGAGCCCTCCGGCGCCGCGGCCGGGGGCTGGTCGCCGACGCAGGCGGCGGACGTGCTCGCGGGGTGTCGGGAGCCGTATCTGATCGGGGTGCGGCACCACTCCCCCGCGCTGGCGGCGGCCGTGCCGGCGCTGTTGGAGCAGGCGGCGCCCGAGGTGGTGTTCGTGGAGCTGCCGGAGGAGTTCGCGCCCTGGCTGGAGCACCTGGCGGACCCGCGCACGGTGCCGCCGGTCGCGCTCGCGGGCAGCGGTGCGGACCTGGTGTTCCTGCCGTTCGCCGCGTTCTCGCCGGAGTTGGCGGCGATCCGGTGGGCACGGGAGGCCGGCGTGGAGGTCGTCCCGTTCGACCTGCCGCTCGCCGCCCGGCACGGCTCGGACGGCCGCCGGGGCACGGCCGTGCCCGGCGAGGACTCCCGTGGTTCCGGTGGCGACGGGCCCGGACCCGGGTTCGCGGCGGCGCTGCGCGCCCGTGCCGGTGGCCGCCCCGGTGACGACCTGTGGGACCGGCTGGTCGAGGCCGCCGCCCCCGGTTGTGCGCCGGAGGCGCTGCGGCGGGCCGCGCTGCTCGTCGGGTGGGCGCTGCGGGAGGACGAGCGGACGCCGCCCGGTTGGATCGACCCGTACGACCTGCGGCGCGAGGCCCACATGAGGCGGCGGCTCGCCGAGCGCGGGGACCGGCGTGCGGCGGCGGTCATCGGGGCGTTCCACGCGCCCGCCCTGGTGGGCGCCGGTGCCGCGGAGCCGGTGGCGCCGGCGGGGGCGGAGGCCGGGACCGACGCTCCGGTGGAGGTGGTCACGTCCCTGGTGCCGTATGCGTATCCGCTGCTCGACGAGCGTTCGGGCTATCCGGCGGGCATCCGGGATCCGGAGTGGCAGGAGGGGGTGTTCCGCGCCGGGGGCGACCCGGCGCGGATGGACGAGCTGCTGACGGCGACGGCGGTGCGGATCTGCGCTGCCGTACGGAACGCGGGCCATCCCAGCGGTCCGGCCGACGCCCGCGAAGTGGTGCGCGTGGCGCGGGACCTGGCGACGCTGCGCGGGCTTCCGGCGGCCGGCCGCGGTGAGTTGGCGGAGGCCGTGCAGACCGTGCTCACCCAGGGCAAGTTGCTGGGGCGCGGCCGGGTCGTGGCGGCGGCGATGGAGGACGTCCTCGTCGGGAGCCGCAGGGGGCGGCTCGCGCCGGACACCCCGCGTTCGGGCCTCGGACCGTCGGTCGAGGCGCTGCTGTCCGAGTTGAAGCTGCCGGGGCCGGATGCGTCGGACCGCCGTGAGCTGCGGCTCGACGTGCTGCGCAGCGACCTCGACCGGCGCCGGGAGATCAGTCTGCGGCGGCTCGTGGTCTGCGGGGTGCCGTACGGGGAGGAGTCCTCCGTCGCCACGGTGGGCGACGCGTCCGCGCTGACCACGCGGTGGCACGTGGCCTGGTCGCCGTCGACCGCGGCGATGCTCGACGTGGCCGGGGTGCACGGAGTGACCCTGGAGCAGGCGGCGGAGGGCGTGCTGCGCCGCCGGAGCGCCGAGGAGCACCGCGGCGGCGGGCCCACGGCGGCCGACGCCGTCGGCGGTCTGGCGGAGGCGACGCGCTGCGTGCTGCCGTCGCTCGCGGCGCAGCGCCTCGCCGAGCTGGCCGAACTGCTGCCCGCCACGGGCACCTTGCCGGAGCTGTTGGACGGCATGTCCCTGTTGGAGCGGATCAGAGCCGGCCATGTGCCGGGGATCGACGCGGACTGGGAGCGCCCTGCGGTGGACGGGGCGTACGAGGAGCTGACGACGGCGGGGGTGCGCGCGCTTGACGGGCTCGCCGGCTCCACCGAGCCGGCGGACGCCCACGCCCTGCTCGCACTGGTGGACCGGGCGGCTGGGCTCGGCGGCGGGCTGCGGCTGGTGGACGCGCTGGCCCGGCTGGAGTCGGACGGCACGGCGCTGATGAAGGGCGCCGCGGGGGCCGCGCAGGTGCTGCTCGGGCAGCAGGACGCCGCCGCGTTCGGCGCGCGCCTCGCGTCGCGGGCGGACGGCGCGACCTCCCGGGAGCTGCGGGCCCAGCTCACGGACGTACTGCGGGGTGCGCTCCTGGGCGCGGGGCCGCTCCTGGAGACCGGTGGCGCGCTCGATCCGCTGGTGGAGCGGGTGGAGTCCTTCTCGGACCGGGCCTTCCTGGATCGCCTTCCGGCGCTGAGGGCCGGGTTCGACGTACTGTCGCCCGCCGCTCGTTCACGGCTGCTCGCCGTGGTGGAGGACCGTACGGGGACGGCGGCGGGCACCTTGTCCGGGCCGGTGACGGACCCGGCCGCGCTGGCCCTGCTGGCGTTGGCGGACCAAGCGGGCCGGGAGGCCCTGGCGGCGCGGGGGTTGGCCGTAAGCGCCCCTGCGGAGGAGGCACCGGCCGCCCGGACGCCGGCCGCCGCACCCGCCCCACGGGTCGCGAAGCCGGCGGCTGCGGACGCGGACCACGCCCTGTCGCCCGGCGATCGGTGGCGGCTGCTCCTCGGCCGCGGCCAGGGCCTGAGCGGTCAGGCCCGCCGCACCGCCACGGCGTTGGACGAGCTGTACGGACGCGGCAGGGGTGAAGGTTCCCTCAGCGACGAGGAGTTCGCGGGGAACGGCGGGGGAGACGGGCCGTCGTTCCCGGGGGTGCGGGAGTGGTCCGACGAGTTGGTCGCGCTCTTCGGCCCCGGCGTCCGCGAGGAGGTGCTGGCCGCAGCCGCGGACACGGGCCGCCTCGACGCCGCCATGGAACTGGACCCGCTATCCGTGCAGCCCTCCGTCGACCTGCTGCGGACGGTGCTCTCGTACGCGGGCGGCATGCCGGAGCACCAGTTGGCCCGGCTGCGCCCGCTGGTCGCCGCGCTGGTGCGGGAGTTGACTGCGGCCCTGGCCAATCGGCTGCGGCCGGCGCTCACCGGCCTGACCCACCCGAGGCCGACGAGCCGACCGGGCGGGCCGCTGGACCTGGCGCGTACGGTACGGGCCAATTTGGCGACGGCGCGCCGGGACGGGCAGACGGGCGCGGTGACGGTCCTCCCGGAGCGGCCGGTGTTCCGGACCCGGGCGCGCCGGTCGACGGACTGGCGGCTGGTGCTCGTCGTCGACGTGTCGGGGTCGATGGAGGCGTCCACGATCTGGTCGGCGCTCACCGCGTCGGTCCTCGCCGGGGTGCCCGCCCTCAGCACGCACTTCCTGGCGTTCTCCACGGAGGTGGTGGACCTGACCGACCGCGTGGACGACCCGTTGGGCCTGTTGTTGGAGGTCCGGGTCGGCGGCGGCACCAACATCGCGCGGGGCCTGCGGCACGCCCGCTCGATGGTGAAGGTCCCGTCCCGGACCCTGGTGGTCGTGGTCAGCGACTTCGAGGAGGGCGGCCCGGTCGGGCCGCTGCTCGCGGAGGTGCGGGCACTGGTCGACGCCGGGTGTCACGTCCTCGGCTGTGCCTCGCTGGACGACGAGGGACGGCCCCGGTACTCGACGGGTGTGGCGGGCCGTCTGGTGGCGGCGGGCATGCCGGTCGCCGCACTCAGCCCTCTGGAGCTGGCCCGTTGGGTCGGCGAACGCGTGGGAGGTAGCGCTCGATGACGACCCCTCAGCCCTCGGTGTCCACCGCAGGCGCGCTGCCTCCGGTGGCCGCGGACGTGGCGGCCGGCGCGCTCGACCTGCTGCCGGCCCGGCTGCGCAAGCGGGTGGACGGGGCGACGGCGAAGGTGGCCGGCTGGCCGGTGGAGGCCGTCCCCGACGGCGTGCGGATCCGGGTGGACGACGAGACGGCGGTGACGCTCACGCTCACCGACGGGGTGGTGGCCCGCGCCGCGGACGCGGTGTGCGGCTGTCTCCTGGCGCCGGCCTGTCTGCACCGGGCGGCGGTGCTGTCGAGCGCCCCGCTCGCCGAAGCGGTCGCCGACCCCCCGCCGCCCGACGCCCCGACGACCGACACCGCTGCTCCCGACGCAGCGCCGGCGAACGAGGCGCCCGCAGCGAGCGCGGACTCGTCCGGATCCACCGGTGCGGCGTCCTCTGCCACCGGCGCCGCCCTCACCACCGCCCAGTCGACCGCGCTGGTCGCGCTGCGCACCGCCGCCACCGATGTGCTCGTCGCCGGGGTCACGGGCTCCGGTGCCGTCCACCGGGCCGGGCTGCTGCACGCCGCGCACTCGGCGAAGGTCGCCGGGCTGCACCTGCCCGCAGCCGCCGCCGTACGGATCGCCCGCCGGCTCGACGAGGCCCGTTCGCAGGACCCCGGCTTCCGGCTGCCGGAGCTGTCGGCGGAGTTGGCCGGGCTGCTGGAGCTGCTGAGGTCGCCGGACGAGGCGGTGACGCCCGCGCGCCGGGCGTACGAGCCGGCCAAGCCTCTTCGGTTGTACGGGCTGTTCACCGAGCCCGTGGTCACCGCGTCGGGTTACGCGGGCGCGGTGGGCTACGGCGTCACCGCCGACGGCGCGGTGCACACCGTGGCGGACGTCGCGCCCGGCCCGCCCGAGCGCGCGCTCCAGGCCGCGGGCACCCCCGTGCCGGGCGGCTGCGCACTGCCGTTGCGCGACTGGGGCGACGGGGGCGCGGTGATCCTGACCGGTCCGACGGTCTCCCCGGACGGCCGGGTCGGCGGAGGTTCGCGGATCCGGTCCGTGACGACCGCGGGCGCCCACTGGCACGAGCCGCCGCTCGACCGGTTGTGGCAGCGCCCGGCGGCCGAGCAGTTGGCCCGGGCGCTGGACTGGCTGGCCAGCCCGCCGGAGACCCGGCCCGCGGGCGGGGACCTGCTCCATCTGACCGGGGTGGTGGCCCACGGCGGCTTCCGGGTCGCCGGTGGCCCGCTGCTGCGCCTGCTGGCGCCGGACGAGCGCGCCGAGCTGCCGTACGCGGCGAACGTACGACTGCTCGCCTCCCGCCCCGGGTTGGAGCTGCGGCTGATCGCCCGGGTGAGCGCCGACCGGCCGGGCAGCGTCGCGGCGCTGGCCGCGGCCTGGCAGGGGCACGACGGGGAGCCGCTGCGGGTGGACCTCGGGCTGCGCCGGCTGAACCGCTCCCATCTGCCCGTGGACACCCGGCAGCCGGCCCCCGGCCCGGGGCCGGCGGGCGCTCACCCCGCGCTCCCCGTGGAGCTGGACCTGTTGCGGCGCGCGGTGGACCGGACGGTGGCCGGCGGGCGGGCCGTCATGGCGGCGTCCGCGGACGACGAGCTGCCGCGCCGGCTCCGCGCGGTGGGTCTGTCGTCGGGCGCGGAGTGCATACGGGCGCTGGCGGGCGCGGCGGCCGACCGCCGCCGCGACGGCCTCGGCAGGTTGCTGCCCGCCGACCCGGACGGCTTCGCCACGGCGTGGCTCGCGGCGTCGGTGTACGCGACGGCGGCGACCCGGTCCCTGCTGCCGGCGCTCTGGTCCCCGACGGGCCAGCCGGAGCAGAGGGAACAGCCGGAACAGACAGAGCGGCCAGAACGGGCAAAGAAGCAGGAGGCCGGGGCGGCAGAATGCGGGCGAAAGAGAACCAATGTGCCTCATCAAGCGTCTGACCAGGTATGAAGAGACCGATAGCACCGCCTGGACGCCTCGGTCCCGAGCCTCGCCCCCTCCGTAGTTTGGTGGCGGCCCGGGCGGCCGTGGCGGCCATCCGGGTGCGGACGCGCAGGCCCGCCGGGGCGCGTCCGCGCCTCGGCCTGCCGCGCACCCGACGGGGTCAGCGCCGGCTGGTGCAGTCGGCGATGCTCGGGGCCGTGCTCGCGCTCGCCCCGGCGACCTGGATGCACCTGTCCGCCCACGATCGGATCCGTACGGTCGCGGAGGTCCCGGCGCAGGACGTGGCCGTGGTCTTCGGCGCCGGTCTGTGGGAGGGCCGCCCCACGCCGTACCTGGCGCACCGGCTGGACGCGGCGGCCGAGCTGTACGAGCGGGGCAAGGTCAAGGTCGTCCTGGTCACCGGGGACAACAGCCGGGAGGAGTACGACGAGCCGAGCGCGATGCGGTCGTACCTCACCGAGCGCGGCGTGCCCGACGGGCGCATCGTCAGCGATTACGCCGGGTTCGACACCTGGGACTCCTGCGTACGCGCCAAGAAGATCTTCGGCGTGGACCGCGCGGTCCTGGTCACTCAGGGCTTCCACATCCGGCGGGCTCTCGCGCTCTGCGAATCGGCGGGCATCGAGGCATACGGCGTCGGTGTCGCCGAGCGCCGCGACGCGACCTGGTACTACGGCGGGGCGCGCGAGTTGGCGGCGGCGGGCAAGGCGGCGCTGGACGCTGCGCTCAAGCCGGACCCGCGTTTCCTGGGCGCGCAGGAGAAGGGCGTGCACCGGGCCCTGGCGTCGGCCGGCGACTGACCACCTGCCGCCGGGCACGCCGGCGGCGACCCGTCCCGGCCACGGACACGCTGACGAACGGGCGCACGCTCGCGTCGCCACCCCCGGCGCGCGACAGTGGCCCCATGGCACACCTGGAACAGGACGTGACGACCCTGCTCAGCCGTCACTCCGAGGCGCTTGCGCTCTTCACCGAACGCGTCCACGCCGTGCGGCCCGACCAGTGGGACGAACCGACGCCCTGCACGGAGTGGTCCGTGCGCGACCTCGTGAACCACCTCACCGCCGAGCAGCTCTGGGTGCCCGACCTGGTGACCGACGGCGCCACCACCGCGGACGTCGGCGACGCGTACGACGGCGACGTGCTCGGGAAGAACCCGCGCGGCGTCTGGGACGCGGCGGCCCGCGCCGCGCGGAAGGCGTTCGCCGCGCCGGGTGCGCTGGAGCGGACCGTTTGGCTGTCGTACGGGGAGACCCCGGCGGTCGCGTACTGCGCCCAGATGACGACGGACGCGGTGGTGCACGCGTGGGATCTGTCGCGGGCGATCGGCGCGCCCGAACGGCTGCCGGACGAACTGGTGAACTTCGCGCTCGACGAGGTCACTCCGTACGCCTCGGGCCTGTCCAAGACGGGTCTGTTCGCGCCGCCGGTCGAACCCCCGCCGGGGGACAGCCACCAGGCGAGGTTGCTGGCGCTGCTGGGCCGCCGCGCCTGAAATTCCGTGCCCGACCCCTTTTCGGGCCCGACCCCTTTTTCGGGCCCGGCCCCGCCAAACCGACCGTTCCCCTGCGGAGCGTTGGCCTGTGCGGCCCGGTGGCCGGTACGCGCGCAGTTCCTCTCCCTGCATCCGAAGGGCATGGTGGTACCCCCAGCGCCCCTGGACGTACCCGCCATGTCCCTTGCGGACGGCTTGGTCTCTGCAAGCCGTCCGTGGCTCGTCGCGCAGTTCCCCGCGCCCCTCATGGCCACGCCCTGCGGGCGTAGGTGGGGCCCCGTGCCCGCAGGGCACAGGGGGAGGAACTGCGCGACAAGCCCACCACCGGGCCGCAGGGACCAGCGCTCCCGAAGGGAAGCGGTCAGCCGCGGGGGGCCGTCTCGTGCTCCAGCCAGGTGAGGTACGCGGGGGCGCCCGCGACGATCGGGGTCGCGAGCACCTCCGGGGGGTCGTAGTCGTGCGCGGCGATCAGGTGGGCTTCCAGGGCGGCGTAGCGCTGCGGGACGGTTGTGAACAGGACCTGCCACTCCTGGGTCGTTTCGACGGCGTCCCGCCAGTGGAAGACGGAGGTGACGGGCGCGGAGATCTGGGCGCAGGCCGCGAGCCTCGCCTCGACCGCGCCCCGGGCCAACTCCTCCGCCTTCGCGGCGCTGTCGGTCGTGGTCAGGACGGTCAGGGCGACGGCGCCCGCGAAGTCGACGGCGTCGGGAAGGTCCGTGGCGTCGGTCATGCGCCCACCGTACGCACGCGTACGACCCCCGCGCGCCGCGTCACACGGTGTACGGCCGCTCCCTCCGCGCGTCCCGCAGGGCGTGCGCCCACCAGGTCAGCCGGTCCAGCAGCGCCTTCGCCGCGGCGTCGCAGCCCGTCGGGTCCTTGTGGCGCCCTTCGGCGTCGAAGTCGCCGTGGGCGTTGTGGAAGGAGACCGTGTCCCGCACGGTCGCGGCGTGCAGTTCGGCGAAGACCTGCCGCAGGTGCTCGACCGCCCGCAGGCCGCCGGACACTCCGCCGTAGGAGACGAAGGCGACGGGCTTGGCGTGCCACTGCGCGTAGTGCCAGTCGATCAGGCTCTTGAGGGCCGCGGGGTACGAGTGGTTGTACTCGGGCGTCACGACGACGAACGCATCGGCCCGCGCCAAGGTCGCCGAGACCGCCGCCAGGCCCTCGGGCGCCGCCGCCCCGAGGGCCGACGGAAGGTCCAGCTCGGCCAGGTCGACCAGGGTGACGTCCAGGTCGTCGCGCTGTTGCGCATGGCGCAGGAACCACCGGACGATCACCGGTGCGAAGCGCCCGGAGCGATTGCTGGCGACGATGACGGCCAGCTTCAGCGCAGGGGAGTCGGGGCCCGATCGCGGGCGGGCAGGGGTGAGTTGCGGGTTCTCCCGCGTGGTCATCTCCATGAAGGAGAGGTTCCGACCTCAAGCACGCTTGAGGTCAAGCCGGCCCCACGCCCGTGCCGGCCGGGCCGCGTCACCCGATCGGCGCGCACCGCAAGGAAATCCGGGACACCCCTCCTGACCTGCGGTGACGCCATGCGTCCAGGGCGCCACGCCGGGCAGTGGGGCGTGATCTGATGACTTATCAGCAGGCGGTACGGGCCCCCCGCGCCTTACCTCGGAGGGGACGGACCAAAACGCCGTGCTCCGGAGGAGACCATGCGCACCACCGCCCGCCTGCTGTCCAGCACCGCGCTCGCCACCGCGACCATAGGGCTCGGTCTCGGCGCCTTTGCAGCGCACGCCGAGGACGGCGGCGGTCGGCTGGAGGTCTTCCCCTCCACCGCCGAGCCCGGCACGACGATCACCGTCAACACCACCGCCTGCGGCAAGGACGGCCACGGCACCGGGGACGCCCGTTCGCTCGGGGTGGACGAGTTCCACCTCTCCCCCGGCTCCCACCGGGAGTCCGTGGTCGGCGAGTTCCAGGCGCCCCACAGCATCGAGTCGGGCAGCTACCGCGTCGAGGTGCGCTGCAAGAACGGCAAGCGCAGCTCGGGCGATGTGGTGATAAGGCACCAGTCGGGCGACCGGGGCAACGAGGGGTCGGGCGAGCAGCGCCGCGACGAGCCCAGTGGCCACGTACGGACCGGTCTCGGCGGCAGCGTGGGCCCGGACACCACCCAGATCGCGGCGGGTGTGGCCGTACTGGCCGCTGCCGCCGCCGGCGGGACCCTGCTTCTGCGTCGTCGGGCGAGAGGCGCGCAGGGCAGCTGACGGGCCGCCTCGCGCGCCCCCCGTTCCCGCCCCGTCCCCGCTCCCGTCGGCCCGGCCCAGCTCGGCCGACGGGAGCGGGGCACAACCACAACCACAACCACACCGCGCACAACCACACCCCGCACCAGCGCACCCGTACCCCCGCGCGCCCGCGCACGCTCCACGCCGTCACGCACCCTCACCACGGAGGACCGTTGGGCTCCCAGGCCAAGGGGTGGTGCATCGCCGCCGCCGTCTGCACCGGGCTGTGGCTCGTCCACGACGGCGCGCAGAACGTCACGCCGCCCTCCCCCTCCGCCGCGCAGGCGTTCGCCGCCGGCCCCCGCGCGCACACGGACGCCGCGGCCGACCCGCTGCCGCCGTCCGCGCCCCTGCGGCTGCGCATCCCCGACATCGACGTGGACGCCCCGATGACGGGCCTCGGCCTGGACGCGAAGGGAGGCCTGGAGGTGCCGCCGGCCGAGCAGGGCAATCTGGTCGGCTGGTTCCGCAACGGCACGCCCCCGGGCTCCCGCGGCACGTCCGTCGTCGCCGGACACGTCGACAACGCCAAGGGCCCCGCCGTCTTCTACGCCCTCGGCGCCCTGGAGAAGGGCCACCGCATCGAGGTGGTGCGGACGGACGGGCGGGTGGCGGTGTTCACCATCGACGCGATCGAGGTGTACGAGGCCGACGAGTTCCCCGACGCTAAGGTGTACGGCGCCAAGGACCGCGCGGAGCTGAGGGTGATCACCTGCGGCGGCGGGTTCAACAAGAAGAGCGGCTACCAGGGGAACGTGGTCGCCTTCGCCCACCTCATCGGTGTGAGGCCGGTCCAGGACCCCACGGACGCGGCCGGTGCGGCGACCGCCCCGACCGGCTCCCGATGACCACCGTCGCCGCCAACTCGTCCGACGTCTCCACCCGCGCGGTCAACCCGCCCCGCACCACGGCCTCCACGGCCGGTGCCGTCTGCCGCTGACCGGTCTCGAAGAGCAGCGAGCCGCCCGGCGCGAGCCAGTTCCGCGCCTCGGCGGCGACGCGGCGCAGCACGTCGAGGCCGTCCCGGCCGCCGTCGAGTGCGACCCGTGCCTCGTACACCCGGGCTTCGGCCGGCAGGAAGTCGATCTCGTCGGTCGGCACGTACGGCACGTTGGCCAGCAGGACGTCCACGGCGCCGCGCAGCCGGGCGGGCAGCGCCGCGTACAGGTCGCCCTCGTACGCCCGGCCGCCGAAGGGCGCCACGTTGCGACGGGCGCAGCGGACCGACGCCGGGTCTATGTCGGCGGCGTGCAGTTCGACGCCGGCGCCGTCGTCCGCCCCGGCGCCCGCGGCCAGGGCCGCGCCGAGCGCCCCCGAGCCGCAGCACAGGTCGACGACGACCGCGCCCGGCCGGGCCGGCACGAGGGCGTGCCGCACCAGGAACTCCGTGCGGCGCCGCGGTACGAAGACCCCGGGGTCGACCTCGACGCGCAGGCCGCAGAAGTCGGCCCAGCCGAGTACGTGCTCCAACGGCAGCCCGGCGACGCGCCGTTCGACCAGGGCGGTCAGTCGGTCGGGGCGCCGGTCGGCGGCGGCGAGGAGCAGCCGGGCCTCGTCCTCCGCGAAGACGCACCCGGCCGCGCGCAGCCGCGCGACGACCGCCTCACCGACATCAGCAGCAGGGGGAAGAACGGCGTCCGACGGATCGACGGGCAGCGGAACGTACGACATGGGAGCGACCTTTCGACAACACGAAGGACGCTCCTCGGATCACCGGCTCCGGTGTGCCGAAAGGGCCTTGGGCCCGTGCGAGGGGAACGCCCGATCTGCCACGGCAGTGATGGGTCCCACCTCCTCGATCGGTCCCGCCCGGCTCGGGCGAGGGAACGGCCACACTATCCGACCCTCCCCCACGACGCACCCGCGCCGGAACCGGGCCGAAAGCCCGCCTCAGGCCCGACGTTCGCCCCGGGCCGGACGTTCACCTCACGTCGGACGCTCACCTCAGGCCGGACGCCTCGAAGACCGCCCGCGCCGCGTCGGTCTCCAGTTGCTCCATCCGCCGGGCCAGCGCGTCGAAGACGGGACCGCCGGTGCGCAGCAGCCCGCTCGCGCGCGAGCGGGCGACGCCGACCTCCACGGCGTACCAGATCAGCGGGTTGTCGGCGAGGGTGCTCGGGTCGATCTCGACCCGGTGGCCCCGCACGTCCCGCAGCACCACCCGCTGCGCGATGCCGCCGCGCCGCTCGACCTGGACCAGCCGGTGGGTGTCGATCCGGCGCTCCCGCACCAGACCGCGCACCGCAAGCCAGTCGCGGCCGGCGGTCACCCGGGGCGGGTAGAGCACGACGAACAGGGTGGCGCCCAGGGTGCACCACAGGGCGCAGCGCGGCGCGGAGAGGGTGCCGGCGCCGAGGTCCACGAGGTGCAGCAGCAGCAGGAGCGCCAGGGCGCAGAAGCAGGCCGCCCAGAGGTCGGGCATCCATCTCCGGTCCTCCGCGAGCACGTCGCCGCCGTCGGGCGGGCCGCCGTCATCCTCCGGGGCGCGGCTGCCGGAGCCGTCTCCGCCGTCCTCCAGACCGCCGCCGCGGGGTCGACTCTCCATGGCCCGGACGGTAGGCCGCCGTGCGCCCGCCGGCCACGGCCCGGCGAATTCCTGACGCGTTCCCTACGCCCCGCGTCAACGTCCCGTGAAGACGGCGCCCTCGGGCGCAAGGGTCGTGACAAAGGGATGCGCACGGCGAAAAACGCTCCCTCAGGCTGAGGTGCCGCCCTCACGGCGAGGGCCACCAGGGAGGGATCCACCACGATGACCAGCATGTCCACGTCGTCGGACGCTTCCGGAGACGCGGCCACGCCGACTCCGAAGACCCCCGTCAGACGTGCCGGACCCGCCGACCCCACTGTCTCCGGCAGCACCGACGACACCGACGGTCCCTCCGAGCCCGACCGGCGTGAAAGGCACCGCCTGACCTCGCTCCAGGGTCTGGCCGCCCTGTCGTTGGACGCGATGGCCTCGGTGGCGTACGGCCCGGAGGCCATCGTGCTCGTCGTCGCCGCGGCCGGCGCCGCCGGGCTGGGCTTCACCCTCCCCGTGACGCTGGCGATCGCCGCGCTGCTCGCGGTGCTCGTCGCCTCGTACCGCCAGGTCATCGCCGCCTTCCCGGACGGCGGCGGATCGTACGCGGTCGCCCGTCGCCACCTGGGCCGGCGCACCTCGCTGACGGCCGCCGCCTCCCTCGTCCTCGACTACGTGCTGAACGTCGCGGTGTCGGTGACCGCCGGCGTCGCCGCGCTGACCTCCGCCTTCCCCTCCCTCCACGACGACCGGATGTGGCTGTGCGCGGGCGTCCTGGTCCTGGTGACGGCCGTGAACCTGCGGGGGATCGTCGACTCGGCGAAGGCGTTCATCGTGCCGACGGCGGTCTTCGTCGGATCGATCCTGACGCTGATCGCGGTCGGGCTGTTCCGCAGCGCTCCGGTGTCCACCGAGGCCGCGGCCGACCACGCGTCCGCGCTGGGCGAGGACGCCACCACCGTCGGCGCGCTGCTCCTGTTGAAGGCGTTCGCGTCCGGCTGTTCGGCGCTGACGGGCGTGGAGGCGGTGGCGAACGCCGTGCCGTCCTTCCGCGCGCCCGCGGCCCGCCGCGCCCAGCGCACCGAGGTGGCGCTCGGCGCGCTCCTCGGCGTGATGCTGATCGGGCTGTCCGTCCTCATCGGGCGCTTCCACCTCCAGCCGGTGGAGGGCGTGACCGTGCTGGCGCAGCTCGCGGACGCCTCCCTCGGCCACAACTGGGGCTTCTACGTGGTGCAGTTCGCCACGGTCGTGCTGCTGGCGCTGGCCGCGAACACCTCCTTCGGCGGGCTGCCGGTACTGATGTCCCTGCTGGCGCGGGACAACTACCTGCCGCACGTGTTCCGGCTGAAGGCCGACCGCGAGGTGCACCGCCACGGCGTGCTGACGCTGGCCGCGGTCGCGGCGCTGCTGCTGTTCTTCTCCGGCGGCGACACCAACACCCTGGTGCCGCTGTTCGCGATCGGCGTCTTCGTCGGCTTCACGATCTGCCAGGCCGGCATGGTCGTCCACTGGTGCGCCGAACGCTCCGCGCGCTGGCGGCTCAAGGCCGCCCTGAACGGCCTGGGCGCCCTGCTGACGGGAGTGAGCACGGTGGTGGTCACCGCGACCAAGTTCACCGAGGGCGCCTGGCTGGTCGTCATCGCGCTGCCGCTGCTGGTGCTGCTCTTCGAGCGGGTCCACCGGGCGTACGGCAGCATCGACGACCGCATCGGCCTGGGGCGGGTGCCCGAGGCCCCGCACCGGGAGCGCTCCCTGGTCATCGTGCCGGTGTCGCACCTGTCCCGGCTCACCTGCGAGGCGGTGAACGCGGCCGTGTCCCTGGGCGACGAGGTGCGGGCGGTGACGGTCACCCACGACGACGCGGAGGACCGGGAGGCGGCGCGGGAGCTGCGGCGCGACTGGGCTCGGTGGAACCCGGGCGTGGAGCTGGTGGAGCTGCGCTCGGAGCACCGGACCATAGGGCGTCCGGTGTCCCAGTACGTACGACGGGTGTACCAGTACCACCCGGGCACCCGGGTGACGGTGTTGATACCGGAGGTGGAGCCGGACCGCTGGTGGCAGCGGCTGCTCCAGAACCAGCGGGGCGCGGTGCTGGCGCACGCGGTGCGCCGGGACACGCAGGCGGTGATCTGCCGGCTGCGCTTCCGGCTGCCGGGGCCGGAGCGGGACTCCTCCCCGTCCGCCGCCCGACCGCCCGCCCCCTTGGACCGCACGGACCGGCCCAACGGATCCGGTCTGCCCGGCGGATCCGACCTGCCCGGCGGCGCCGGCTGAGGCGTCGAGCTCCTCGCCCGTTCACACGGGCGACCACGAAAGACCCGACCTTTGTCGTGCACTTGTCAATCACTGGTGCTACGTTCCCCCCGCACGGCCCCGTCCGCCGTCCGGCGCGACGGGTGACCCCCCATTCCCCTGGAGCGATACGTGGAACGTCGCAACTTCCTGCGCGGAGCGGTTGTCGGAGCGTCGGCGACCGCCTTCGGCGGCTCGCTGTGGCGGGGCGCCGCCCTCGCCGACCCCGCCCAACCCGGCCCGGGCCCCTACGGCGCCCTGCGACCGGCCGACACCAACGGCATCCAACTGCCGAACGGGTTCACCAGCCGCCTGATCGCCCGCTCCGGACAGCGGGTCGCCGGCACCTCGTACACCTGGCACGGCGCGCCCGACGGCGGTGCGTGCTTCGTGGACGGCACCGGCTGGATCTACGTGTCGAACGCGGAGCTGTCCACCGGTGGGGGCGCGGGCGCGGTGCGCTTCTCCTCGTCCGGGGCGATCACCGGCGCGTACCCCATCCTGACGAACACCCGGCGCAACTGCGCCGGCGGCGCGACCCCGTGGAACACCTGGCTGTCCTGCGAGGAGGTCGGTCGCGGCTACGTCTTCGAGACGGACCCCTGGGGCGTGAAGCCGGCGGTGCGCCGGGACGCGATGGGGCGGTTCGTGCACGAGGCGGCGGCGGCCGACCCGGTCCGCAAGACGATCTATCTGACCGAGGACGAGTCCAGCGGCTGTCTGTACCGCTTCACCCCCACCACCTGGGGCGACCTCTCCCGCGGCAAGCTCCAGGTGCTGGTGGCGGGCTCCGCGACCTCCGGCAGCTACCGCTGGGCGGACGTCCCGGACCCGGACGGCTCCCCGACGGCGACCCGCAGCCAGGTGTCGGGGGCGAAGAAGTTCAGCAGCGGCGAGGGCTGTCACTACGCCGACGACAAGCTGTGGTTCACCACCAAGGGCGACAACCGGGTCTGGCAGCTCAACCTGACCACCAGCACGTACGAGTTGGCGTACGACGACTCCCTGGTCACCGGCGGCAGCGCGCCCCTCACCGGGGTGGACAACGTCACCGCCGCAGCGTCCGGGGACCTCTACGTCGCCGAGGACGGCGGGAACATGGAGATCTGCGTGATCACTCCGACCGGAGTCATCGCGCCCTTCCTGAGGATCAACGGCCAGTCGTCGTCGGAGATCTGCGGACCGGCCTTCTCGCCGGACGGGTCACGGCTGTACTTCTCCAGTCAACGCGGCACCGGCGGCTCGTCGTCCGACGGGATCACCTACGAGGTGACGGGTCCCTTCCGCAGGTGACGGACCCCTCCTGCAAGTGACGGGCCCCTCCGCACCTGAAGCCCGTCCGCGCCCGCTTCGGCGGGGGTCAACCCGCCGGCGCCTCCGCCGGAGCGCCGCCCCGCAGCAGGGCGGCGCCCAGCGGGGTGAGGGTGTGCAGCACGGCATTGCCGTGGCGCAGGGTCAGCACCAGCCCCGCCTCCCGCAGCACGGCGGCGTGCTGGCTGGCCGAGGCGAGCGAAACGCCCGCCCTGCGGGCCAGTTCACTGGTGGTGCAGCCGTACCGGATGGCCTGGAGCACGATGGACCGGGTGTGGCCGACGAGGCGTCCGAGCGAGGGGCCGAGCGCCGACGTCCCTTCGCCGAAGGCGGGGTCGGGCGCATGGGCCACCGGATAGACCAGGACGGGCGGCAGCGTCACGTCCCGCAGCACCACGGGGGTGCCGCGGCAGAAGAACGACGGCTGGAGCAGCAACCCGCGCCCGTCGAGGTGCAGTTCGCGGTCGACCGGGTAGTCCGCCTCCAGGACGGGTGCGCGCCAGCGCAACACCGGCGGCAGCGAGCCCAGGAGTTCGGCGGCGCCGCCGTCGAGCAGCGCCCGGCCCCGCACGGCACGGTCCGCCTCGACCCTGGCTTGAATGTGCGGCCAGTACGGCTCGATCGCCGCCCGGTGATATCCCCGCAGGGCCGAAAGCAGTCGGGACAGCGCCTGGGGCGCACCCTCGGCGAGACCGCTGAGAACGGCCGTTCCTGAAGGGGTCGCGGGCCCGGGAAGAGGGCTCGATGCAGGGCCGGACGCACGGGCGGATGCACGTGCTGCTGAAGCGAGGGTCAGTTCGGAATGTAACCGCGCAGGCGCGGTGGCCCGTATCGCCGCGAGGCCGGATTCCAACCCGCCGCCCGCCTCGGGCGGGGTCAGGAAGTCCGGAAAATATCCCTTGGACGGGACCAGTGCGGCTAGCAGGTTTGTTTCACCGTTCAACCGGGCACGGGTTTCCGTGCGCCATTCCCCGAACATCAGGGCACGTCGACGCTCCCGCAATCGATGAAAACTGAGAATCGTTTCCCACAGGACATCCGGTTTTGCTGCCATTCTCACTCCGGCTAGATCGTCGCCGGTGAAATGGATACGGAGCACTGAACCCCCACTGTTGCACGAGCAATCGCCCCCTACCCCTGAGTATGCACGTCATCACAACCGGTCACCAGGGGGTTTCAGCCAGAGTTGAAATGTCTCGCCCAGCCCGGGTGCGAACCGAAATCCTGTACCGCGTCGGGCAGGTTCCTTCTGTCTCCGATGGACGAGGCGAAGACCGTGGGGGGCTTTGCACGTCCGGCGGCGGGTGACAGAAGGTGCGGCTCCCTGTCCGGCCGGGGTAATGGGGCGCGGCCTGGGGATGGGGATCCACGGGCCGCGCCCCGCCCGTGTTGGACGGAATGTCAGCCTCCGCCGTTTGCGGCGTCTGAAGAGCTGAATTCAGAAGACACTTTTCGGAAGTCCGGTAAACATCATCCGAGCGCGCACGACCTCACACGACGGACCGCCACTGAGCGCAAATGAACGCGATCCAACGGATGATCCAACGCAGCCCAACGCAGGCGCACAGCTCGGCGCAGCCCCGCGCCCCCGGCCGTACGCCGTCGCACGAGGGGCGCTGGAAGGTCGCGCGAAGGTCGTACGCCGTCGCACAAAGAAGGAGCGGGCGCCCCGCACATGGCGCCCGCTCCTCGTCTTGTGTGCCGCGGCATCACCGCGGCCTCCCGGCCCCCGTCAGCGGGAGTCGCTGCCCCGCGTCACCACGACCGCGCGCCCCGCCTCCAGCCGCGCCACCGGCACCCGGAACGGCGAGCAGGACACGTAGTCCAACCCCACCTCGTGGAAGAAGTGCACCGACTCGGGGTCGCCGCCGTGCTCGCCGCACACACCCAGCTTCAGGTCCGGACGGGTGGCCCGCCCCGCCTCCACCGCGCTGCGCACCAGCGATCCGACGCCGTCCTTGTCGATGGTCTCGAAGGGCGAGACCCCGAAGATGCCCTTCTCCAGGTAGGCGGTGAAGAAGCTGGCCTCCACGTCGTCCCGGGAGAAGCCCCACACGGTCTGGGTGAGGTCGTTGGTGCCGAAGCTGAAGAACTCGGCGGCCTCCGCGATCTGAGCGGCGGTCAGCGCCGCCCGCGGCAGCTCGATCATCGTGCCCAGCGCCAGCTTCAGCGAGGTGCCGGTGGCCGCCTCGACCTCGGCGATGACCCGCTCGGCCTCGTCGCGGACGATCTCCAGCTCCTGGACCGTGCCCACCAGCGGGATCATGATCTCGACGCGCGGATCGGCCTTGGCGTCCTTGCGGGCGGCGGCGGCCTCGGCGATCGCCCGCACCTGCATCGCGAACAGCCCCGGGATGACCAACCCGAGCCGTACGCCGCGCAGCCCCAGCATCGGGTTCTGCTCGTGCAGCCGGTGGACGGCCTGGAGCAGCCGCAGGTCGTTCTCGTTGTGGTCCTTGCGGGACTCGGCGAGCGCCACGCGCACGGACAGCTCGGTGATGTCCGGCAGGAACTCGTGCAGCGGCGGGTCGAGCAGCCGCACCGTCACCGGCAGTCCGTCCATCGCCTCGAACAGCTCGACGAAGTCCTTGCGCTGGAGCGGCAGCAGCTTCTCCAGCGCTTCGGCGCGCTCCTCGTCGTGGTCGGCGAGGATCAGCCGCTCCACCATCTCGCGGCGCTCGCCGAGGAACATGTGCTCGGTGCGGCACAGCCCGATGCCCTGGGCGCCGAACCGCCGGGCGCGCAGCGCGTCCTCCGCGTTGTCCGCGTTGGCCCGCACCCGCAGCCGGCGCACCCGGTCCGCGTACGCCATGATCCGGTGCACGGCGCCGACCAGCTCGTCGGCGTCGTCCGCACCCGCGTGCATCCGGCCCTCGAAGTACTCGACGACCGGGGACGGCACGACGGGCACCTCACCGAGGTACACCTTGCCGGTGGAGCCGTCGATGGAGACGACGTCGCCCTCCTCGACCACGGTGCCGTTCACCGTCATCCGGCGCCGCTTGGTGTCGACCTCCAGTTCCTCCGCGCCGCAGACGCAGGTCTTGCCCATGCCGCGGGCGACGACGGCGGCGTGCGAGGTCTTGCCGCCGCGCGAGGTCAGGATGCCCTCGGCGGCGATCATCCCGTCGAGGTCGTCGGGGTTGGTCTCACGCCGGATGAGGATGACCTTCTCCCCCGAGCGCGACCACTTGATCGCGGTGTACGAGTCGAAGACCGCCTTGCCGACCGCGGCGCCCGGGGAGGCGGCGATGCCCCGCCCCAGCATGGTCACCGGGGCGTCCTCGTCGAAGCGGGGGAACATCAGCTGGGCGAGCTGGGCCCCGTTGACCCGGTGCAGCGCCTCGGCCTCGTCGATCAGCCCCTGGTCGACGAGTTGGGTGGCGATCCGGAAGGCGGCGCCCGCGGTCCGCTTGCCCACCCGGGTCTGGAGCATCCACAGCCGGCCGCGCTCGATGGTGAACTCGATGTCGCACAGGTCCAGGTAGTGGTTCTCCAGCGTCTCCATGATCCGCATGAGCTGGTCGTACGACGCCTTGTCGATCGACTCCAGGTCGGCGAGCGGCACGGTGTTGCGGATGCCGGCGACGACGTCCTCGCCCTGGGCGTTCTGGAGGTAGTCCCCGTAGACGCCCTGCTGTCCGCTGGCCGGGTCGCGGGTGAAGGCGACGCCGGTGCCGGAGTCGGGGCCGAGGTTGCCGAAGACCATCGAGCAGACGTTGACGGCGGTGCCCAGGTCGTTGGGGATGCGCTCCTGGCGGCGGTAGAGCTTGGCGCGGTCGCCGTTCCACGACTCGAAGACGGCCTTGATGGCGAGGTCCATCTGCTCGCGGGCGTCCTGCGGGAAGTCCCGTCCTGCCTGCGCCCTGACGATCTTCTTGAACTGCTTGACGAGCTTCTTCAGGTCGTCCGCGGCCAGGTCCGTGTCGACGCTGACGCCCTTGGCGGCCTTGGCGTCCTCCAGCGCCTCCTCGAAGAGTTCGCCGTCGACGCCGAGGACGGTCTTGCCGAACATCTGGATGAGCCGGCGGTACGAGTCCCAGGCGAAGCGCTCGTCACCGGCCTGCTGGGCGAGCCCGACCACGGACGCGTCGGAGAGGCCGATGTTGAGGACGGTGTCCATCATGCCGGGCATGGAGAACTTGGCACCGGAGCGGACCGACACGAGGAGGGGGTCGTCGGCCTGTCCGAGCTTCTTGCCCATCTTCCCTTCGAGGGCGTCGAGGTGCGCACTCACCTCGGCGCGCAGCGCCGGCGGCTCGTCGCCGCTGTCCAGGTAGACCTTGCACGCCTCGGTGGTGATGGTGAAGCCCGGAGGGACGGGCAGACCGAGGTTGGTCATCTCGGCGAGGTTGGCCCCCTTGCCGCCGAGGAGGTCCTTGAGGTCGCGATTGCCTTCGGTGAAGTCGTAGACGAACTTCTGCCCTTGGAGCTCTCTGGTTTCCGACACGGCTCTCGACTCCTCCGAGGCTCGCTGGCTGCCCTGACGGCGAGGAACATACCCAGATCAAAGGCGTCTGGGTACGTCCACTTGGTCGTCATACGGCTGTAACCACTCGTCCGCCACCGGATCGAAAGTGAACCGATGGGCGGGCGGCCGAGAACCTTCGCTTCACGACTTGAAGCCATGGAGACGGGTCGTCACGCGCGAGCGGAGAAGAGTCGACGGAAGGTGAAGGAGTGCTCCACCTTGTGAACACAGAGAGCCTGGCACGCAGTGTCACTCGTCTGAGAGGTGCAGTCGACCTTTGAGCGCTCATTTGAGCACAACCCTTATCAAGGGTGGCGAGAATCACGCGTTGGGGAGGCGGCCCGTTCCATCATCCGGACGAGCGTCCCGACGTTCGTCGCAGCACTCGGAGGCAGGGTCGGCACGGTCGGGGCGGTCAGCCTCCGGAGGTGTCCAGCTCGGCGTCGGCGCTGACGCTCGCACAGTCGTACGGGTCCTTCAACCAGCCGTCCGGCAGGACGACGCGGTTGTTGCCCGAGGTGCGGCCCCGGGGGCCGTCGGCGCCCGCCGGCCACGGCTGGTCGAGGTCCAGCAGCGCCAACTGCTCGTCCAGCTCCGCGAGGGACGAGGTGATCGCCAGCCTCTTGCGCATCTCGGAGCCGACGGCGAAGCCCTTCAGGTACCAGGCCACGTGCTTGCGGAAGTCGATGACACCGCGTGCCTCGTCCCCGATCCACTCCCCCAGCAGCTCCGCGTGCCGGCGCATCACCGCGGCGACCTCGCGCAGGGTGGGCGCCGTGCGCGCGCAGCCGCCCTCGAAGGCGGAGACGAGGTCGGCGAAGAGCCAGGGCCGGCCCAGGCACCCCCGGCCGACCACCACGCCGTCGCACCCGGTCTCGCGGACCATCCGCAGCGCGTCGTCGGCGGACCAGATGTCGCCGTTGCCGAGCACCGGAATCTCCGGGACGTGCTCCTTCAGCCGGGCGATGGCGTCCCAGTCGGCCGTGCCGCCGTAGTGCTGGGCGGCGGTGCGACCGTGCAGGGCGATCGCGGTGACGCCCTCGTCCACGGCGATGCGCCCGGCGTCCAGATACGTGATGTGGTCGTCGTCGATGCCCTTGCGCATCTTCATCGTGACCGGCAGCGGGCCCGCGTTGCCCACCGCCTCGCGCAGGATGGCGCGCAGCAGGGGCCGCTTGAACGGCAGGGCGGAGCCGCCGCCCTTGCGGGTCACCTTGGGGACGGGACAGCCGAAGTTCAGGTCGACGTGGTCGGCGAGGTCCTCGTCGACGATCATGCGGACCGCCTTGCCGACGGTCACCGGGTCGACCCCGTACAGCTGGATCGAGCGCGGCGTCTCGCTCGCGTCGAAGTGGATCAGCTGCATGGTCTTGTCGTTGCGCTCGACCAGCGCACGCGTGGTGATCATCTCGCTGACGAACAGCCCCTTGCCGCCGCTGAACTCCCGACACAGGGTGCGGAAGGGCGCGTTGGTGATGCCGGCCATGGGGGCCAGCACCACCGGCGGCTGCACCGCGTGCGGACCGATCGCCAGCACGGTCGGCACCGAGGAGACCGAAGGGGCCGGTGCCTGGGGCGCGGACGGGGTGGGTTCGGGGGACGGGGCGAGCGTGGTCATCCGTCCATTCTCGCGTATGGCGCACCACGGGGACGCAGAAGTCATTAGTTAACCGTACTATCGACATATGCATGTGTCTGAGCTCACATCGCAACGCCGATTGCTCGTGCTGGGCATCTGCTGCATGAGCCTGCTGATCGTCAGCCTCGACAACACCATCCTCAACGTGGCGCTGCCGTCCATCGGCCGGGAGCTCGACGCCTCCGTCTCCGGCCTCCAGTGGACGATCGACGCGTACACCCTGGTCCTCGCCTCGCTGCTGATGCTCGCCGGCTCCACCGCGGACCGCATCGGCCGGCGCAAGGTCTTCATGGCGGGCCTGGTGCTCTTCACCCTCGGCTCGGCCCTGTGCTCCGTCGCCCCGAGCCTGGAGCTGCTGGTGGTCTTCCGGATGGTGCAGGCCGTGGGCGGCTCCATGCTCAACCCCGTGGCCATGTCGATCATCACCAACACCTTCACCGACCCGGCCGAACGCGCCCGGGCGATCGGGGTGTGGGGCGGCGTCGTCGGCATCTCCATGGCGGCCGGCCCCCTGATCGGCGGGCTGTTGGTGGACTCCGTCGGCTGGCGCTCCATCTTCTGGGTCAATCTGCCCGTGGGACTGGCCGCACTCCTGCTGACCTGGCGTTACGTCCCCGAGTCCCGCGCCCCGAGGCCACGGCGCGCCGACCCGGTCGGCCAGCTGCTGGTGATCGCCCTGCTGGGCTCCCTCACGTACGCGATCATCGAGAAGAGCCCGGTCGCCGCCGCGGTCGCCGCCGTCGCGCTGCTGGGCGTGCTGCTGTACGAGCCCCGGCGCCGGGAGCCCCTGATCGACCTGCGCTTCTTCCGCAGCGCGCCGTTCAGCGGGGCGACGGTCATCGCCATCGCCGCGTTCGCCGCCCTGGCCGGCTTCCTCTTCATGAACACGCTGTACCTCCAGGAGGTCCGCGGCTACTCCGCCCTGCACGCCGGGCTCTACATGCTGCCGATGGCCGGTCTCACCTTCGTCTGCGCACCGCTGTCGGGGCGGCTGGTCGGCAGCCGCGGCCCCCGGCTGCCGCTGGTGGTCGCCGGCGCGACGATGGCGGCGAGCGGCCTGCTGTTCGCAATCTTCCAGGCCGAGACCTCGAACGCCCTGCTCTTCACCGGATACGTCCTGTTCGGCATCGGCTTCGGCCTGGTGAACGCGCCGATCACCAACACCGCCGTGTCCGGGATGCCGAGGGCGCAGGCGGGCGTGGCGGCGGCCGTGGCCTCCACCAGCCGCCAGATCGGCGCGACCCTCGGGGTCGCCGTCATCGGCACGGTGCTGGCGTCCGGGGTCGCGACCGCGGCCGGTGCCGCGGCCCGCAGCACCGCGTACGCCGACTCCTTCGCGGACGCCAGCAGGACGGCCTGGTGGATCATCGCCGGCTGCGGGTTCCTGGTGCTCCTGGTGGGCGCGCTGACGACCGGCTCCTGGGCGCAGGGCACGGCGCTCAGCTGTGCGCACCGACTGGAGGAGCCGGAACTCAGCCCGGAGCCGTCCCGGACGTGAAGAACGCGACCGGCCCCGGACCGCGTGTGCGGTCCGGGGCCGGTCCCTTTGCTCGTGCTCCCCGCTACGGGGTGCTGCTCAGCCGTCCTGCTGTGCCGCGCCGTCCCCGGCCTGCTGGGGCTCGGTGGACTCGGGCGCGGCAGTGGACTCGTCGCCCGCCGCACGGCTGCGCATCTTGCGCAGCAGCTCCGCCTTCTGGTCGGCGGACGCCTGGCGGTCGGCGGAGCCTGTGGGGCCGTGACCCCGCTGCTCGGCCCGGGACAGCTTCTTGCGCTGTCCACCCACGCCGAGGAGGTTGTTGCGGCTCTTGGCCATGGTGTTCTCCCATGAGGGTGAGAAGTGACTGGAGGAATCGTCAGATGGGGCGGCGACGCTGCGGCCGCCGCGCTCTCACTCGTAGACCTGGAAGAACGAAGACATGCCCGGGACACTACCCCCGCCCGACCGTCGGATGCACCTGGTTATCCCGGCGCAGGGAAAAGCCGGCCGGGCTGTGTGCCCGACCGGCCCCTCCGCAAGCCCTCGGGGCCGTTCAGCAGCCCAGCAGTCGGGCGCCGAGGTACGCCTGGATCTGGTCCAGCGAGACGCGCTCCTGCTGCATGGTGTCGCGCTCGCGCACGGTCACCGCGTTGTCGTCGAGGGTGTCGAAGTCGACGGTGACGCAGAACGGCGTGCCGATCTCGTCCTGACGGCGGTAGCGGCGGCCGATGGCGCCGGCGTCGTCGAACTCGATGTTCCAGTTCTTGCGCAGGTCGGCGGCGAGGCCCTTGGCCTTCGGGGAGAGCTGCGGGTTGCGGGAGAGCGGCAGCACCGCGACCTTCACCGGCGCGAGGCGCGGGTCGAGCCGCATCACGGTGCGCTTCTCCATGACGCCCTTGGCGTTCGGCGCCTCGTCCTCGTTGTACGCGTCGAGCAGGAAGGCCAGCATCGAGCGGCCGACGCCCGCGGCGGGCTCGATGACGTACGGGGTCCAGCGCTCGCCGGCCTCCTGGTCGAAGTACGACAGGTCGTGGCCGGACGCCTTGGAGTGCGCGTTGAGGTCGTAGTCCGTGCGGTTGGCGACGCCCTCCAGCTCACCCCACTCGCTGCCGCCGAAGCGGAAGCGGTACTCGATGTCGGCGGTGCGCTTGGAGTAGTGGGAGAGCTTCTCCTTCGGGTGCTCGTACCAGCGCATGTTCTCCTCGCGCAGGCCGAGGCCCGTGTACCAGTTCCAGCGCTGCTCCATCCAGTACTCGTGCCACGTCTCGTCCTCGCCCGGCTTGACGAAGAACTCCATCTCCATCTGCTCGAACTCACGGGTCCGGAAGATGAAGTTGCCGGGCGTGATCTCGTTGCGGAAGGACTTGCCCATCTGCGCGATGCCGAACGGCGGCTTCTTGCGCGAGGTCTGCTGCACGAGGGCGAAGTTGGTGAAGATGCCCTGGGCCGTCTCGGGCCGCAGGTAGGCGACGGAGCCGGAGTCCTGGGTCGGGCCGAGGTGGGTGGCGAGCAGGCCGGAGAACTGCTTGGGGTCCGTGAAGGCGCCCTTGGTCCCGCAGTGCGGGCAGTTGATGTCGGCGAGGCCGTTCTCGGGCGCCCGGCCGCCGTGCTTCTCCTCGTACGACTCGATGAGGTGGTCCGCACGGTAACGCTTGTGGCAGGAGGTGCACTCGGTGAGCGGGTCGCTGAAGGTCGCGACGTGGCCGGACGCCTCCCAGACCTCGGTGGCGAGGATCACCGACGAGTCGATGCCGACGACGTCCTCACGGGAGGTGACCATCGCGCGCCACCACTGGCGCTTGAGGTTCTCCTTCAGCTCGACTCCGAGCGGCCCGTAGTCCCAGGCAGCGCGCTGACCACCGTAGATCTCGCTGCAGGGGTAGACGAAGCCACGGCGCTTGCTCAGGCTGACAATCGTTTCGATCTTGTCGGCGGCCACGGTGCTCTCTTCTAGGGAACGACGGCTAAGGGCGAAGGCCTCAGGTTACCGGCGCGCGCACCCCCCGGATCAAATCGAGTGGCCCGTTCACGGGGCGGGGGCGCTTGTTGACAATCGTTTCCACTTTTGTTGAAAATGAGTGTCATGAACATACGTCGCCCGATACCTACCGCCGCCGCCGCAGGAGCGGCCGTTCTCGGTCTGCTCGCCCTCTCCGCCTGCTCCGACGCCGGAGCGGCCGACGGCAAGGAGGGCGGGAAGCTGTCGGTCGTCGCGTCGTTCTATCCGATGCAGTACCTCGCCGAACAGGTCGGCGGCGAGCACGTGAAGGTCACCACCCTCACCAAGCCGGGCGTCGAGCCCCACGACCTGGAGCTCAAGCCGCGCCAGACCGCGCAGCTGAGCGAGGCGGGGTACGTGCTGTACCTCAAGGGCGTGCAGCCCTCCGTCGACGGCGCGATCGAGAAGGCCGGCGTCAAGCACACCACGGACGCCGCCGCGCTGACCGACCTGGACGTCGCCGGCACCGAGCCGGCCGCCGAGAAGCCCGCCGACGACGGACACGGCCACGACCACGCCGAGGGCGAGGGCGGGGAGCACAGCGCCGACGACGGACACAACCACGGCGAAGGCGGCGCCGACCCCCACGTCTGGCTGGACCCGGTGAAGTACGCGGAGATCGCCGAGGGCGTCGGCGCCGCGCTCGGCAAGGCGGACCCCGACAACGCCGCCGCGTACAAGAAGAACGCGGACGCGCTGGTCACGAAGTTGAAGGCGCTGGACGCCTCCTTCCGGGACGGGCTGAAGAACACCACCACCAAGACCTTCATCACCACCCACTCCGCCTTCGGCCACCTCGCCGGCCGGTACGGCCTGGAGCAGGAGGGCGTCTCGGGCGTCGACCCCGAGGCCGAGCCCTCCCTCGCCCGCATGAAGGAACTCCAGTCCATCGCCAAGAAGGACGGCGTCACCACCGTCTTCTTCGAGACGCTCGCCAGCGACCGCACCGCGAAGACCCTCGCCGCCGACACCGGACTCAAGACGGACGTCCTCGACCCGCTCGAAGGCATCACCGACAAGTCCAAGGGCCGCGACTACTTCGAGGTCATGCAGGCCAACCTGACCGCGCTCAAGACGGCACTGGGGGCGAAGTGAGCACCCGGGGAGCACAGGAGCCGCCGGTCATAGCGCTGCGCGGGGCACGGGCCGCGCTCGGCGCCCGGCCCGTGCTGCGCGGGGTCGACCTGACCGTGGAGCACGGCGAGGTCGTCGCCCTGCTCGGCGCCAACGGCTCCGGCAAGTCGACCGCCGTGCGCGCCGTGATCGGCCGGGTGCCGCTCACCGAGGGCCGGGTCGAGCTGTTCGGCACCGAGCTGCGCCGCTTTCGCCAGTGGGCCCGGGTGGGGTACGTGCCGCAGCGCACCAGCGCCGCGAGCGGGGTGCCCGCGACCGTCCGCGAGGTCGTCACCTCCGGGCGGCTCTCCCGCACCCGGCTGGGCCTGCTCAGCCGCGCCGACCGGGCCGCCGTGGACCGCGCGATCGACCTCGTCGGCCTCGGCGACCGGGCCAAGGAATCGGTGGAGGCGCTCTCCGGCGGCCAGCACCAGCGGGTGCTGATCGCCCGCGCACTCGCCTCCGAGCCCGAGCTGCTGATCATGGACGAGCCGATGGCCGGCGTCGACCTGGCGAGCCAGGAGGTCCTCGCCTCGACCCTGCGCGAGCAGGTCGCGGCGGGCACCACCGTGCTGCTCGTGCTGCACGAGCTGGGCGCGATCGAGCCGATGATCGACCGGGCGGTGGTGCTGCGCGACGGCTGCGTCGTCCACGACGGCCCGCCCCCGAAGGCCGTGGGGCAGCACGCCCTGCCCGGCCACGACCACGTACACCCGCACGCGGCCGGCGAGCCGCTGCGCACCGGACTGTTGAGCTGACCCATGGAAATCCTCGAAACCGCGTTCATGCAGCGGGCCCTGCTCGCGGCCCTGCTGGTGGGCATCACCGCGCCCGCGATCGGCGTCTACCTGGTGCAGCGGCGCCAGGCGCTGCTGGGCGACGGCATCGGCCACGTCGCGATGACCGGCGTCGGCCTCGGCTTCCTGCTGTCGACCAGCCCCATCTGGACGGCGGCCGTCGTCTCCGTCCTCGGCGCGGTCACCATGGAGCTGATCAGGGCGTACGGGCGCACCCGCGGCGACATCGCGCTGGCGATGCTCTTCTACGGCGGCATGGCCGGCGGCGTGCTGCTGGTCAACCTCTCCGACGGCGGCTCCACGGCGAACCTCAGCTCCTTCCTCTTCGGCTCGCTCTCCGCGGTCTCCGACGCCGACCTGCTGGCGATCTCGCTGCTCGCGGGGTTCGTGGTGCTGGTCTCCGTGGGCCTGCGCCGCCAGCTCTTCGCGATCAGCCAGGACGAGGAGTTCGCCCGGGTCACCGGTCTGCCGGTGCAGGCGCTGAACCTGCTGATCGCGGTCACCGCCGCGGTGACCGTCTCGGTCGCGATGCGGGTGGTCGGCCTGCTGCTGGTGAGCGCGCTGATGGTGGTGCCGGTGGCGGCGGCGCAGCAGGTGTCGCGCTCCTTCCGCGCGACGTTCGCGCTGGCGGTGGGGATCGGGGTGGCGGTGACGCTGGGCGGGACGACGGCGTCGTACTACCGGGACCTGCCGCCCGGCGCGACGATCGTGCTGCTGGCGATCGGGGTCTTCGTGGCGCTGACGGCGGTGGCGGCGCCGCTGGCCCGCCGCCGGGCCCGCGCAGCGGACGCGGACGCGACCTGCGCGACGCCTCTCGCCGGAGGCGTCCCGGCACAACGCTGACGCCGCGCTGGCCCGGCGCCGCGCCCGCGGTTGCCCGCGCCCCTCAAGACCTGCGCCAGCGCCGCGGCAGGCAATGTCGTCGGGCGCCTACGCCCCGTGAGACGCCTCACCGCATCGCCTGCCGCGGCGCTGCTGCGTGCCCTGCTGGTAGCAGGGGGCGGCAATTCGTGAGCACCGTAGACGGGCCGCGCGCGAGCGGGGGCTACAGGACGCGGGGCGGGATGGTTCGGCGTGGGAGGGCGGCCTGGCAGAATTGGGGTGGCAGGGTAACTGCGGGCCAAACGAGGAGGCACCTGTGACGACGGCGCCAACCGGCGGGAACACCGCCCCCGTGCGAGGCCGGTCCACCCGGCAGCGCGCCGCGGTGGCCGCGGCGCTCGACGAGGTGGACGAGTTCCGCAGCGCCCAGGAGCTGCACGACATGCTCAAGCACCGGGGCGACTCGGTCGGGCTGACGACCGTCTACCGCACGCTCCAGTCCCTCGCGGACGCGGGCGAGGTCGACGTGTTGCGCACGAGCGACGGCGAGTCCGTGTACCGGCGCTGTTCCACCGACGACCACCACCACCACCTCGTGTGCCGCATCTGCGGCAAGGCGGTCGAGGTCGAGGGGCCCGCCGTGGAGAAGTGGGCGGAGGCCGTCGCGGCCCAGCACGGCTATGTGAACGTGGCGCACACGGTGGAGATCTTCGGCACCTGCGCGGAGTGCGCCGCCGCCGGGAACTGACCCGGGCCGGGAAGCTCACGGAGGAAGGCCCCCGGAGGCACGCCGGCTCCGGGGGCCTTCGACGTCAGCGTCCGCCCTGCGTCGGGACCTCGTTCGGCTTCGCGCCGCCGAAGCGTCGGTCGCGCTGGGCGTACTCCAGGCACGCCCGCCACAGGTCGCGCCGGTCGAAGTCGGGCCACAGCACGTCCTGGAAGACGAGTTCGGCGTACGCGCTCTGCCAGAGCAGGTAGTTCGAGGTGCGTTGCTCGCCGCTGGGCCGCAGGAAGAGGTCCACGTCGGGCATGTCCCCGTAGTAGAGGTACTTCTGGAAGGTCTTCTCGGTGACCTTCGACGGGTCGAGCCGGCCCGCGGCGACCTCCCGGGCGATCTTCTGCGCGGCGTCGGCGACCTCGGCCCGACCGCCGTAGTTGACGCAGAAGTACAGCGTCATGGCGTCGTTGTCCTTGGTCTGCTCCTGCGCGACCTGGAGTTCCTGCACCACGGACTTCCACATCTTGGGCATGCGGCCGACCCAGCGGATCCGGATGCCGAGTTCGTCCATCTCGTCGCGGCGGCGGCGGATGACGTCCCGGTTGAAGTTCATCAGGAAGCGGACCTCGTCGGGCGAGCGCTTCCAGTTCTCGGTGGAGAAGGCGTACAGGGAGAGGTTCTTGACGCCCATCTCCAGGCAGCCCTTGAGCACGTCGAGCACGACGCCCTCGCCGACCTTGTGGCCCTCGGTCCTCGGCAGCCCGCGCTCCTTCGCCCAGCGGCCGTTGCCGTCCATCACGCAGGCCACGTGGTTCGGCACCAGCTCGGCGGGGATCCGCGGGGGGCGCTCGCCCGAGGGGTGCGGCTCGGGGACCTTGTACTCGCGGCGGGAACGGCCCAGGATTCCGCGTCGTGCCATGCGGCTCACTTCTCCTACGTGTGTCGCTCGTGCTGCTTCTACGGGTGTCGCTCGTACTGCTTCGATCACTTCTCGACGTAGCGCAGGGAGCGCAGCCCGCGCTCCATGTGCCAGTGCAGATAGGCGGAGACCAGTCCGCTGCCCTCCCGGACGTGGCGCGCCTCACAGGCGTCCGCCGTGGGCCAGTCGCCGGTCAGCAGCGCGCTGAGCAGCGTGATGGCCTCAGCCGAGGGTACGACGCTCCCCGGCACCCGGCAGTCGCCGCATATGACGCCGCCCGCCGCGACGGAGAAGAAGCGGTTCGGTCCCTCCAGGCCGCACTTGGCGCAGTCCACGAAGCTGGGCGCGTAGCCGTTCACCGCCAGCGAGCGCAGCAGGAAGGCGTCCAGGATGAGGTGCGGTGCATGCTCGCCCTGCGCCAGCGCGCGCAACCCGCCGACCAGGAGGAGGTACTGCTGGACCGCGGGCTCGCCCTCGTGGTCGGTGAACCGCTCCGCGGTCTCCAGCATCGCGGTGCCGGCCGTGTAGCGGGCGTAGTCGGCGACGATGGCGCCGCCGTACGGGGCGATGGTCTCGCTCTGGGTGCACAGCGGCAGCCCGCGGCCCACCAGCTCGCTGCCGCGGGCGAAGAACTGCACGTCCACGTGGGAGAAGGGCTCCAGCCTGGCCCCGAACTTCGACTTCGTCCGCCGCACCCCGCGCGCCACCGCCCGGACCCGCCCGTGCCCCCGCGTCAGCAGGCTGATGATGCGGTCGGCCTCGCCCAGCTTCTGCGTGCGCAGCACGATCGCATCGTCGCGGAACAGACTCATGGGCCCCATTCTCCCCCAGCGCGACGACGTCGACGGACGGCCCCGGCGACGGCCCGGCCCGGAAACCGGCCCGCGGTCACGCCTCCCCGGGGACGACCAGGCCCGACTCGTACGCCACGATCACCAGCTGCGCCCGGTCGCGGGCGCCCAGCTTGCCCATGATGCGGCTGACGTGGGTCTTCGCGGTGAGCGGAGAGAGGGCCAGCGCATCGGCGACCTCGGCGTTGTTCAGTCCGCGGGCGACCAGGGCGAGGACCTGGCGCTCGCGGTCGGTGAGGTGGTCGGGGCCGGTGCCGGCAGTCGGTACGGGCGGGCTCGGCGCGGCCAGCACGCGGGCGATCAGCCGGGAGGTGGGGCCCGGGGAGAGCAGTGCCTCGCCCGCGGCGACCGTGCGGATCGCGCTGAGCAGCTCGGCGGGGCGGGTGTCCTTGACGAGGAAGCCGGAGGCGCCGGCGCGCAGTGCGTCCACCACGTACTCGTCGGTGTCGTACGTGGTCAGCACGAGGACCCTGACGCCCGCGAGGTCGTCGTCGGCGGCGATCCGCCGGGTCGCCTCGATGCCGTCGAGGTGCGGCATCCGGACGTCCATGACGGCGACGTCGGCGCGCTCGCTGCGGGCGAGTTCGACGGCTTCCGCGCCGTTGCCGGCCTGCGCGACCACCTCCATGTCGGGGGCGGAGGAGACGAGCAGTGCGAAGGAGGCACGGACGAGGTGCTGGTCGTCGGCGAGGAGGACGCGTATCGGGGCGGCTGCGCTGGCGGTGGCGGCGGGCTCGGACGTCATGCGGCGGGCTCCGGTTGTCTCAGGGGCAGGACGGCGAGGACCTCGAAGCCGCCGTCGGGGCGGGGGCGCGCCACCAGGGTGCCATCGACGCTGCGGGCGCGCTCGCGCATGCCGACGATGCCGAAGCCGGGCGCCTGGCCGGGGACGGCGGCGGGCAGCGGCTCGCCGGCGCCGTCGTCGACGACCGCGACGTGCAGGGCCTCGCCGCGGCGCTCGACCGAGACCTCGATGTCCACGCCCGTGCCCCCGTGGCGCACGGCGTTCGTCAGGGACTCCTGGACGATGCGGTACGCGGCGACCTCGGCGGCCGGCGGGAGCCGTTCCCCGCCCGGGCGCAGGGTCAGTCGGGCGCCGGACGCCGCCGTGAGTTCGGGCAGCGAGGCGAGTTCGGGCAGCGGACCGCTGGGCGCGCCGGCGTCGGAGCGGCCGTGGTCGGTGCGCAACACCGTGAGCGTGGTGCGCAGTTCGCCGCGGGCCGCACGGCAGGTGTCGGCGATGTCGTCGAGCGCCTTGGCGATGGCCGCGCGGTCCAGCCGGTCGGGGTCGACGGTCAGCACGTGGGAGGCGACGGAGGTCTGCACCCCGATGAGGGTGATCGAGTGCGCGAGGAGGTCGTGCAGGTCGCGGGCGATGCGGATGCGTTCCTCGGCGACGCGGCGGGCGGCCTCCTCCTCCCGGGTGCGCTCGGCGTGTTCGGCGCGGGCCACCATGGAGGCGACGTACTGCCGGTAGATCCGTACGTCCATCCCCACGACGAGGAAGACGATGATCCAGCCGGAGGTCCGCAGCGACTCCAGGCCCTCGTGGGCGCCGACGGTGAACATCGTGGTCAGGGTGAGGCCGATGACGGCGGCGCCGACGAGGACGGCGTGCAGCGGGCGGACGAGCGACGCGAAGGTGTAGACCGCGAGCATCGACCCGGCCATCGGGGCGCCGTGCGCGTTGTCGAGGGCGTGGTACGGCGCGACGCACAGCACGCCGACGACGAGCACCGCGTACGGGTGGGAGCGCCGCCACACCAGCGGCACGGTCGCGCCGAACAGCAGGACCCAGCCGAGGGCGTCGGGGCGCCGCCCCTCGCCGGCGAGGAGGGCGGCCACCACGGCGGTCACCGCGATCACGGCGGTGATGACGGCGTCGTTGCGGGTCCGGTGCGGGGTGGACAGCGGATCCCGGCTCACCGCGGTGAGCACGCCCCCGAGCCGGCCACCGCTCCCCGCCGTCCGCCGCCTCCCCGGCCCCGAGGACGGCGGCGACGGGTGCGCGGTGTCCTTCGACGGCTTCGGTTCCATCGCTCCATCCTGGGTCACGGGCCGGGTCACGGGGAGGGTGGGGGCAGTGCCCCCTGCTCAACTGCGCAACTGCTCAGGTGCTCAGGTGCTCAGGTGCTCAGGTGCCGACGGACTCCCGCTCCGCCGCGGGCCGTTCGGGTACGGTCACCGGCCTGGACAGCTTCCCCGGCCACCACACGGCCCGCCCCAGCAGCAGGCTGGCGGAGGTCACCAGGTACGTCCGCACCAGGAAGGTGTCCAACAGGACGCCGACGGCGACCAGGAAGCCCATCTCGACCAGCGCCACCAGCGGCAGGTTCATCAACACCGCGAAGGTGGCGGCGAGGACGACGCCCGCGGAGGCGATCACGCCGCCCGTGGTGCGCAGCGCGGTCAGCGCCGCGTCGGCCGGCTCCCTGCCGGCGAGCGCCTCCTCCCGCATGCGGTGCATCAGGAAGATGCCGTAGTCGACGCCGAGGGCGACGAGGAAGACGAAGGAGAGCAGCGGCATGGTCGGGTCGACGCCCTGGAAGCCGAAGAGCGGTTCGAAGACGAGCCCGCCCAGGCCCCAGGCGGCGCCCCACACGGCGACGACCGCGGCGGTGAGGACGGCGGCGGCGACCACGGACCGCAGCAGGGCGATCAGGATCAGCAGGACCGCGCCGAGGACGAGCGGGATGACGATCGTGCGGTCCCGGGCGTTGGTGTCCGCCAGGTCGAGCGCCTGGGCGCTGGGCCCGCCGACGTGGGCCCCCGCGAGTCGGTCCCGCAGCCCCTCGATCGTCGCGGTCTCCCCCGCCGACTCGGGCGGGTCCTCGGCGAAGACGGCGAGTTCGGTCCATCCGTCGGCGCTGCGTCCGCGCTCCACTCCGGCGACGCCGTCCACGGCCTCGGCCTCGGCCCGCAGCTCCTCCGCGCGGCCCGTGGGCGCGATCACGCTGATGGGCTGGGCGCTGCGCTCGGGATAGGCGTCGGCGAGCCGCTCCATCGCCGAGACGGACTCGGGCCGGTCGGTGAACCCGTCCTCGGTCTTCAGCACGCCCGGCAGGTTGAACGCACCGAGTGCGAGCGCGCCGAGCAGGGTGACGCCGGTGAGGAGCACCGCGAGCGGCCGGCGGCCGGCGGAGCCGCCCATGCGGGCGAAGAGCGAGGTGCGGTTGGGCGCTTCGGCCCCGTACGCCGGGACCAGCGGCCAGAAGACCCGGCGCCCCAACAGGACGAGGAGCGCCGGCAGCAGCGTCATCATCGCGACGAGGGCGCCCACCACGCCGACCGCGCCGACCGGGCCGAGCCCGCTCACGCTGTTGAGGTCGGCCGCGAGCAGACAGAGCAGTCCGGCCGCGACGGTCCCGCTGGAGGCGAGGACGGCGGGGCCGCAGCCGCGCAGGGCAGCCGCCATCGCGTCGTACGGCAGCGGATGGCGGCGCAGTTCCTCGCGGTAGCGGGCGACCAGCAGCAGGGCGTAGTCGGTGCCGGCGCCGAAGACGAGGACCGTCATCACGCCGGCGCTCTGGCTGGTGACGGTGAGGCCGAAGCCCTCCACGAGGCCGTAGACGGCGGCGCGGGTCAGCAGGGCGGCGACGCCGACCGCGAACAGCGGCACGAGCCACAGGAAGGGGCTGCGGTAGGTGATGATCAGCAGGACGGTCACCACGGCCACGGTGGCGAACGTCAGGGTGCCGTCGATGGTGGAGAAGACCTCCTCCATGTCGGTCTGGAGCGCGGCGGGGCCGCCGACCTCCACCCGCAGTCCGTCGCCGCCGGAGACGGCGCCGCGGACGTCCTCGACGAACGCGGCCTGCTTCTCCTCGTCGTTGCCGGGCTCGGTGGTGACCAGGGGCACCATGAGCGTGCCGCCGTCCTTCGACGGCACGGACTGCGGCGGCGCGGTCAGCCGGTGCTCGGCCGCGATCGCCGCCACCTGGCCGTCGACGGCGCCGCGGTCGGCCGCGGTGAGGCCGCCGTCCCGGGTGTAGACGAGGACGACCTCGGTCGTCGCGCCGCCCGGCAGGCTCTGCTCGATCTTCGCGACCTGGGTGGAGTCGGCGCTGGCCGGCAGGTAGTCGACGACGTTGTCCCGCTGGGCCTCTTCGAGCTTGCCGGCGAAGGGCAGGGCGACGGCGACGACGGCGATCCACAGCGCGAGGACGGCCCACGGCAGGGTCCGCCGGTGCCGGCCCGCGCCGCCCGGCCCGGTCCGGGATGCAGGTGTGGGTGCGGGTGCGGGTGCGGATGTGGTCGAACCCATGGGTCATTTCCCCCTTCGTCACGGGACGGCGCCTCGCCGGGCCGGGCCCGTGGCCCCCGTTCGCCCGTCCGAGGCCACCAGACTCCCGCCGGAGCGCGGCGGATTCGTCGGACGGTGGGGCGAGATGGGACGTACTGCGGCGGTGGGTCCGCCCGGCCGGTTACTCCCCGGGGAGTACGGCCAGTGAATCGTCCGCAGTACCGCTGAGGTAGCGGCTGGGCGAGGTGCCCACGGTGCGGCGGAAGGCGGCGAGGAAGGCGCTGGCGGTGGCGTAGCCGACGGCGTGCGCGACCCGGGACACCGGCTGTCCCTCGGCGAGCAGCGGCAGTGCGGCGCGCAGCCGGGCGTGGGTGCGCCAGCGGTCGAAGTGCATGCCGGTGTCGTGGACGAAGAGCCGGGTGAGGGTGCGTCGGCTGACGCCGATCGCCCGGGCGTGGGCGTCGAGGGTGCGGGGGTCCGCGGGGTCGGCGAGGAGGGTCTCCGCCACGGCCCGCACCCGCTCGTCGTGCGGACTCGGCACGTCTATGGGGGCGGCGGGCAGCGGGTGCAGCAGGTCCGGTACGACGGCTTCGGCCCGCAGCCGGGCGTCGTCGGCGAGGTCGTCGCGCCCCAGGTGGACGATGAGCCGGGCGAGCAGTCCGTCCACGGCGACGGGCGTGGGCTCGGACCAGTCGACGGTGCAGCGGTCGGGTCGGAAGTAGAGGGAGCAGAGGACCGCTTCGCGGGTGGCGCCGGGCCGGTGGACCGTGCCGGCGGGTATCCACAGGGCGCGGGTGGGCGGCAGCACCCAGTAGGTGTCGTCGACGGCGACGGAGATCACCCCGCGGCTGCTCCAGGCGAGTTGGTGCTGGGAGTGGCTGTGCGCGTCGAACCACTCGCCGGAGGTGAGCGGGAAGCTGCCGACGACGATGGCGCCTATGCCCACGGGGGCGTCGCACGGTTCGGGGGTGGCCACCCGGCTCGTCACCTCCTGTGGCGCGCGCCGGCGCACACCACTGTGTCCTCAATGCGCTATTGCCTGGCCCAGTAGCATATCGCGGCCATCTGACCTGCTGAATAGCGTCGTCGTATGACTGCAATCACAACTTCGACGCAGGCCATCGGGGGCAGCCAGCGCACGGCGGCGCTGGTGCTCCTGTCCTGCGTGCACTTCATGTTGGTCCTCGACGACTCGGTGGTGAACGTCGCGCTGGCGACCATCCGGGACGACCTCGGATTCGGCACCGCCGGCCTCGCCTGGGTCGTGAACGCCTACTTCCTCACCTTCGGCGCCCTGTTGCTCCCCGGCGGGCGCGCCGCCGACCTGCTCGGCCGTCGGGCGGTGTTCGTCGTCGGCGTGAGCCTGTTCGGGGCGGCCAGCCTGGTGTGCGGACTGGCGCAGGAGCCCTGGCAGTTGGTGGCGGGGCGGTTCGCCCAGGGCACCGGCGCCGCCCTGGCGAGCCCGGCCGCGATGTCGATGATCACCCTGATGTACCCGGGCGATCAGGAGCGGGCGAAGGCCATGGGCGTCTGGGGCGGGGTGGCCGCGCTGGGCGGCACCACGGGCCTGGTGCTGTCGGGCGTGCTGACGGACCTGCTGTCCTGGCGCTGGGCCTTCTTCATCAACGTGCCGATCGCCCTGGCGGCACTGCTGCTGACGCCGCGCCTGTTGCCCGGTGGACGGCCGGCCCGGCGCTCGCGGATCGACGTGCCGGGCGCCCTGCTGGGCACGGGTGCCCTGTTGGCGCTGGTGAACGGTCTGCTGCGGACGGCGGAGTCGGGCTGGGACCCGCAGACCGCGGTGTCGCTGCTGCTGGCGCTGGTGCTGGGCGCGGCCTTCCTGGCCGTCGAGGCGCGCACGGCCGAGCCGCTGGTGCCGCTGGGGTTCCTGGCGGTGCGGACCAGGGCGGTGGCATACGGCACGTCCCTGCTGTTCACCGCCGCCTTCTTCGCCCTCACCTTCCTGGTCATGCTGCACCTGCAGAACGTCATGGGGTACGGCCCGCTCCGCGCCGGCATGGCCTATCTGCCGTACGCGGGTGGCGTGTTGATCGGCATCTGGCTCTCCGCGCGCGCCGTCGCCAGCTACGGGGTCCGCCCGCCGCTCGTGGTGTCGTTCGCGCTGAGCGCGGTCGGCATGCTGCTGCTGTCGCGCCTCTCGGAGGGCGACGGCTACGTCTCCGCGGTGCTGCCCGGAGTGATCGTGGTCTCGGTCGCGTCGGGCCTCGGGTTCCCCGCGCTGGCGATCGCCGCCGTCGCCGACACCACGGAACGGGACGCCGGGCTCGGGTCGGCGCTGCTCAGCTCCGTCCAGCAGATCGGCGGCGCGGTGGGCATCGCGGCGCTGGTCTCCCTGGCGTCCAGTCAGGGAGACCCGGTGCACGGCGGCGGGGACGCGGCGACGGACGGCTTCGCGCTCGCGCTGGTGGTGGCGGCCGGGTTCATGGCGCTCGGCGCGGTGGTCATCGCGACCCTGATGCCGGGACGCGCCCCGGCCGACGGGCAGCCGGACGGCGCGAAGGAGGCGACGGCCGCGGCGCCGACGGACGCCGACCACTGAGCGCCCGGGGCAGGGATCAGGGCGAGTGGGTGCGGGCGGTGTCCAGCAGCCGTACGGTGTCGGCGGTCGGCAGCCGCAGCGCCGCGCCCACCGTCGTCAGCACCTCCCGCTCGGCCGGGGTGTACGGCCCGTCGGCGAGCGCGATCCGGGCGCCCTGGAGCAGGATCGACTCCCGCCCCGCGGGGGCGAGATGGGGCGCCAGCGGCTCCAGCGCCTCGTGCAGTTCGATCGCGAGGGCGGCGGCAGCACCCCCGTAGGGGCCGGTGTCGGTGACGAACCGGCCGGTGTCGGCGGCCAGCGCCTCGATCAGTCCGGTGAGCTGGTCCTCGGTGCACTCGTGGAGACCGGCGGCCCGGACGGTGGCCAGGGCCGTCTCCCGTACGGACCGCGAAGCGGTGCCGCCGGAGACGAGGACGGCGAGGGCGACGGTGTGCACCGCGTCGCGCAGCATCGCGGAGAAGCGCGCGGTGGTGGGGTGATCGAGTGCGTCCATGCCGAAGTGGCCGTGGCAGGCGGCGCATTCGACGACGGGCCCGGCCGAACCGCGCGGCAGCAGCGGAATCCCGAGCAGGGTGAAGCGACGACGGCCGGTGCGCCGACGGTAGTTGCGGTCGCCGCCGCACGCCGTGCAGAAGAACTCGCCGTCGCCGACGGTGTTCCACGAGGTGTGAACGCCGCAGACCACTACCTTCCGGCCAAATACTCCTCGGCCAGTCCGCACTCCGCCACCTCCGCCATGCTCCCCGCGGCACCGCCGCGTTGGCGTGATGTTAGCCACACGGACGGGGGGTCGTCAGCACCCCGGAGACAGCCGGACGGCACATGGCCGATTCCCGACGACCGTCACCACGGCCGCGCCCCGGGCCGATTCCGGACGGAAACGACCCGGGGCGCGGGTGGTGGACGTCTGACGCCGCACGGGCGGACGGCGGGCGGATCCGCTCAGCGCGCGGCGCGGTTGACCGCCGAGACGACGGCCTTCAGCGAGGCCCGCGTGGTGTTGGCGTCGATTCCGACGCCCCACAGCACCTTGCCGTCGATGGCGCACTCGATGTACGAGGCGGCCTGCGCTGAGGCGCCCTCGCTCATGGTGTGCTCGGTGTAGTCCAGCAGCCGCACGTCGATCCCGATGGCCTGGAGGGCGTCGAAGAAGGCGGAGATCGGACCGTTGCCCGTCCCCTCCAGCCGGGTCTCCACGCCGTCGACGACCGCGTCCACGGTCAGCGCGTCCACGCCGTCGGTGTCGGTGGTGGACTGGCCCGAGCGGAGCTGGACCCGACCCCAGGCGTTGTCGGGGTTGGGCAGGTACTCGTCCCGGAAGACGTCCCAGATGGCGGCCGGGGTGACCTCTCCGCCCTCGGCGTCGGTCTTCGCCTGGATGATCTTCGAGAACTCGATCTGCATCCGGCGCGGCAGGTCCAGCTTGTGGTCGTTCTTCAGGACGTACGCGATGCCGCCCTTGCCGGACTGCGAGTTGACCCGGATGACCGCCTCGTAGGAACGGCCCACGTCCTTGGGGTCGATCGGCAGGTACGGCACGTTCCACTCGACGTCGTCGACGGTCTTGCCGTCCGCCGCGGCGTCCGCCTCCAGCGCGTCGAAGCCCTTCTTGATGGCGTCCTGGTGGGAGCCGGAGAAGGCGGTGTAGACCAGGTCGCCCGCGTACGGGTGGCGCGGGTGGACCTCCATCTGGTTGCAGTACTCGCTGGTGCGACGGATCTCGTCGATCTGCGAGAAGTCGATCTGCGGGTCCACGCCCTGCGAGAACAGGTTCATGCCCAGGGTGACCAGGTCGACGTTGCCGGTGCGCTCGCCCTGGCCGAACAGACAGCCCTCGACGCGGTCCGCGCCCGCCATCACGGCCAGCTCGGCGGCGGCGACGGCCGTGCCGCGGTCGTTGTGCGGATGCGTGGACAGGCACACGTACTGGCGCCGGGACAGATGGCGCGACATCCACTCGAAGCGGTCCGCGTGCGTGGACGGGGTCGACCGCTCGACCGTCGCCGGCAGGTTCAGGATGATCTCCCGGCCGTCCTCCGGCTGCCAGACGTCCATGACGCCCTCGCAGACCTCCAGGGCGAAGTCCAGCTCGGTGTCGGTGAAGATCTCCGGGCTGTACTGGTAGCCGAAGACGGTCTCGGGGCCCAGCAGCTTCTCGGCGTACTCCATCACCAGCCGGGTGCCGTCCACCGCGATCTGCTTGACCTGCTCCTTCGAGCCGCGGAAGACGACGCGGCGGAAGGTGGGCGCGGTGGCGTTGTACAGGTGGACGGTGGCCCGGTGGGCGCCCTTCAGGGACTCCACCGTGCGCTCGATCAGCTCTTCGCGCGCCTGGGTCAGGACGGAGATCGTCACGTCCTCGGGGATCGCGCCCTCCTCGATGATGGAGCGCACGAACGCGAAGTCGGTCTCGCCGGACGACGGGAATCCGACCTCGATCTCCTTGTAGCCCATCCGTACCAGCAGGTCGAACATGGCGCGCTTGCGGGCCGGGGACATCGGGTCGATCAGCGCCTGGTTGCCGTCGCGCAGGTCGGTGGAGAGCCAGCGGGGCGCCTGGGTGATGCGCTTCTGGGGCCAGCTGCGGTCGGCGATGTCGACCGCGTCGAAGGGCCGGTACTTGCGGATCGGCATCCCGGACGGCTTCTGGGTGTGACTCGCGTTCGTCAGCGGGGTGGGACGACCAACGGTGGGGTCGGACATGGCGCGGGCTCCTCGGAATCCGGATGGAAGGTCTCAACCGGCCGACGGTTCGAAGCAGCAGCAGGTCCCGCGGGGAGGGGGTCGGCCTACGACTACAGGCCCTCGCCGCGGCAGCTAAGAAGAAGCAGCCCGAAACGCATGATGCCTGGCATCGTAACCGACACCTCGCGGTCCGGACCCGCCCGTATCAGTATGCGGAACCCCGAATGCCCGCGGAGCGCCGCCTTGGCGGACGCGTCCCCGCCATTACCGCACACCCGTCACGGCGCACCCGCGCCCGCTGTAGAGCAACCCCACGGGTCGCGGGGGCGCAGGGGGGACCGGGAGACGTCAGTGGATCCGGGCGCTTCACTCCATTTCACTAAAGGCCGTCGCAGCTAGTGACAGCTCGGTGACGCGGTGCCACATTGCCAGACATGGCATTCCACACCGTCTTCTGCACCGTCGTGCCCCCTCATCTGCTCGATCGCATCGCGCGCTCCGGCGCGGGCGCGGTCGCCCAGCGCGCCCACCGCACCCTGGAGCTGGACGCCCTCCAGCGCACCCGGCGCCGGATCACCACCGTGCGCGGCCTGACCGCGGCGGCGGCACCGCCCGGCCCCAGGGACACCCCACGACGCACCGTGTACGACTGCGAGAACGGCACCGACCTGCCGGGCAAGAAGGTCCGCGGCGAGGGCGACGCCCCCGTCCAGGACGCCACCGTCAACCGCGTCTACGCGGGCCTCGGCTCCACCTTCGAGCTCCTGCTGAAGTCCTACGGGCGCAGCTCCCTCGACGACGCCGGACTGCCGCTGAAGGCGAGCGTCCACTACGACCGCGACTACGGCAACGCCTTCTGGGACGGCGCCCAGATGGTCTTCGGCGACGGCGACGGCGAGATCTTCCTGGACTTCTCCATCCCCATCGACGTCATCGCGCACGAGCTGGCGCACGGGCTGACGCAGTACACCGCGAACCTGGACTACTTCAGCCAGTCGGGCGCGCTCAACGAGTCCGTGTCGGACGTCTTCGGCTCGCTGGTCAAGCAGTACACCCTGGACCAGACCGCGGAGCAGGCGGACTGGCTGATCGGCGCCGGGCTGCTGGCGCCCGACGTCACCGGCGTCGCACTGCGCAGCATGAAGGCCCCGGGCACCGCGTACGACGACGACGTCCTCGGCAAGGACCCGCAGCCGGCGACGATGGACGACTACGTGCGCACCGGCCGGGACAACGGCGGCGTCCACATCAACTCCGGCATCCCGAACCACGCCTTCTACCTGCTGGCCACCCGGCTCGGCGGCAAGTCGTGGGAGCGCGCCGGACAGATCTGGTACGACACGCTGACCGGCGGGGAGCTGTCGAGCGACGCGGACTTCGCCGACTTCGCCCGCCAGACGGTGGCCGCGGCACGCGCGCGCTACGGTGAGGGCGACGAGACGGAGGCCGTGCTCAAGGCGTGGTCCACGGTGGGCGTGCCCACCGCGTAGCGGGCCGACCGAAGGGGCCCGCGGCGGCTGCCCGGGTCCCAGCGCCGGCCCAACACACGAGGGCGGAGCCCATGCGCATCCAGGTACGGCGCACCGGTGGATTCGCCGGCATCGAGCGGTCCGCGACGGTGGACACCGCGGGTCGGTCCGACGCGGACGCCTGGCGGGCACTGGCCGCCGAGGCGCTCGCGAGCGCCGGCGGCGCTCCGCGCGCCGGGGTGCCGGACGGCTTCGCGTACGAGATCACCGTCGACGGCCGCACGGTCCACACCGCGGACCCCCGCCTGACCGCGGCGCAGCGCGAGCTGGTGTCGCGGGTGCTGAAGGAAGGCGCGTAGGTCCTGCCCGCGGTGCGGCTGGGCCGGAGCGCCTGGACACCCGCGCCGTGGCCCTGCGGGCGCGTTGGTCTCTGCGGGTGCGAACGGCGAGTACGTCCGGGGGCGCTAGGGGCTGCGCTGACGACCACGACGCACCCCGCAAGGCAACCGCCGCCCCCGAGCGCGCTCAGAAGCCCAGCTTGCGGAGCTGCTTGGGGTCCCGCTGCCAGTCCTTCGCGACCTTGACGTGCAGATCGAGGAAGACCGGGGTGCCGAGCAGCGCCTCGATGTGCTTGCGCGACTTGCTGCCGACCTCCTTCAGCCGGCTGCCCTTGGGGCCGATGATGATGCCCTTCTGGCTGGGGCGCTCGATGTACACGTTGGCGTGGATGTCCAGCAGCGGCTTGTCCGCCGGGCGGCCCTCACGCGGCAGCATCTCCTCGACGACGACCGCGATCGAGTGCGGCAGCTCGTCCCGTACGCCCTCCAGCGCCGCCTCGCGGATCAGCTCGGCGACCATGACCTGCTCGGGCTCGTCCGTGAGGTCGCCCTCCGGGTAGAGCGGGGGGCCCTCGGGCAGCAGCGGGACCAGCAGGTCGGCGACGAGCGCGACCTGCTTGCCGCCGGTCGCGGACACCGGGATGATCTCGGCCCACTCGATGCCCAGTTCCCGGCCGAGCCGGTCGACGGCGAGGAGCTGTTCGGCCAGGGTCTTGGAGTCGACCAGGTCCGTCTTGGTGACGACGGCGACCTTCGGGGTCTTCTTGATCCCGGCCAGCTCCTGGGCGATGTAGCGGTCGCCGGGGCCCACCTTCTCGTTCGCCGGCATGCAGAAGCCGATCACGTCGACCTCGGCCCAGGTGGTGCGCACCACGTCGTTCAGCCGCTCGCCGAGCAGGGTGCGCGGCTTGTGCAGGCCGGGGGTGTCGACCAGGATCAGCTGGGCCTCGGGCCGGTGCACGATGCCGCGCACGGTGTGCCGGGTGGTCTGCGGACGGTTCGAGGTGATCGCCACCTTCTGACCGACCAGAGCGTTCGTGAGGGTGGACTTGCCGGCGTTGGGGCGGCCGACGAAACAGGCGAAGCCCGACCGGTGGGGGGCGGACTCGGTGGACTGGTTACGCACGCTCATGCCGTTCATTGTCGCTGATGCCCGCGGCGCCCGTGTCCTCCGTGCCGCACGAGGCGGTGCGACGGGCCTCACCGCGCCCGTGCACGGGCCTTCAGCCGGGCGCGGCCCCATGCTCCGCCGCCCCCGAGCAGCACCGCCACGGCCGCGGCGAGAAGCCACGGCAGGGCGAAGAAGGAGACCGCGGCAGACTCCCGGACGTCCTTGGCGGTCGCGGTGAGCCGGATCTCGCCCCAGTCGGCCTGCGGGGAGCCGCGCCAGCGCTCGGTGAGTCGGATCTTCTGCCGGGGCAGCAGTTCGGAGGGCACCTTTTGCAGCTCCCGCGCCAGCAGGTCGCGCCCGAAGAGCCCCTCGGCCTTCAGGGCGACCTCGGGGTTCAGGGTCACGTTGCCGCGGTTGTGCAGGGTGTACGAGATGACGGCGCTGCTCTCGCCCGCGCCGGGCAGCAGCGGCCGGTCCTGGCTGAGGGTGACGTCCTCGACGGAGAGCGCGGGCACCGCGGGGCCCTTCACCCGCAGGTACACCCGGGCGCCGACGGCCTGCTGCACGCCGAGCGCGACGTTCCCGCCGGTCCGGCCGACGCGCTCGTCCAGGGCCACCAGCGCGCCGGGGTGGTCCCCGGGTTCGGCGCCCTCGGGGACGGTGAGGGCGTAGCCCACGGTGACCGAACCGCGCGGTGGGACGGTGACGCGCTCCCTCTCGGGTCTGGCCCAGGCGCCGATGCCGCGCTGGTCCTCGTCCGGGGCGCGCACGGCGAAGCCGCCGTCGCGTTCGGTGTTGTACGCGTCGGCGGCGTACAGCCGGAAGGTCAGGGGCGCCGCGGTCTTGTTGCCGATGGTGATCCGGTCGGTGAGGGTGGCTCCCGGTTCGGCGGTGAGGTAGAAGTACGGCCGGCTGCCCAGCTCGGACGCGGCGGGGTAGACGGACCACTCGCCGTTCTCGGCGGCCCGGGCGGCGGGCGCGGCCGGGGCCAGCAGCACGGCGAGCAGGGCCAGCAGGACGGCCCGTGCGCGCGCTCGGAACGCTGTCGTCATGGGTGCGGATCCCCGGGGTCGGGGCGGGCCGACCGGGTGCGCGCCCGGCCCGCCGTGCCGTCAGGTGAGGGTGAGGGTGAGGACGCCGGCGTACGCACCGGGCGCGGTGAACGCGGGGACGTCGAGCGAGACCTTCGCGTCCACCGTGAACTCTCCGCCGGTGACGGTGCCGTTGGGTGCGGAGGCGAGGGTCGCGCCGGCACTGCCCACGGTCCCGGCGGAGCCCGGCACGCAGGTGCTGGGGCTGCCCGCCTTGGTGGTGCACGCGGGGGTCCAGCCGAGCTTCCCCGCCTCGATCCGGCCGCCGGGGCCGGTGAAGTCGGTGACCTTGCCGGTGAGGGACCAGCCGGCGGGCCCGCCGCGGAAGTCCCTGACCGTCACCTTCTGGAGGTCGCCGGTGGCCGCGCCGCCGGCGCCGAAGTTCACCGCGGAGAGCTGGACGGCGTCCCCGGCCTGGGTCATGGACAGGGTGCCGGCGACCACGGACGCGGTGAGCTTCTGGCTGTTGCCCGGCACGGGGGTGTCGTCGACGACGGTGTACGCGGCCGGCCCCGCGCCCTTGTCGGCGGACCAGGAGCTGCCCTCGTACGCGACGACCGAGGTGGTCGCCTTGTCGTTCACCTTCAGCCGGGCGGTGAAGCCACCGGCCGCGTCGGTCCTGACCGTCATCTTGTCGGCGGTCTCGGCCGCGCCGGCCCGGCCGACGACGGTGACGTCGGCGAGCGGGGTGAACGCGGTACCGGCGACGGTGACGCGTTCGCCGGGCTTGCCGGACGCCGTGCCCAGCGAGATCGCGCGCTCGTTGGCGCCCGGCCGCTCGCTCGCCACGATCGTCTGGGAGACGGGCGCGGGCGGGCTGCTGACCGTGCAGGGCGTGTCCAGCTCCATGATGTAGCTGGTGTGGATGTTGTAGTCGCCGGGCGAGAGGGTGATCGCGCCGGCCGCGGTGACCGTGAACGTGCCGGTCATGGCGAACGGCGGGAACTCGCCCTTGCCGGGCACGGGCGGGTTCTTCTTCGGGCCGGCGACGGTGAGGGCGCCGGTCTGGGCGCCGCCGAGGGTGACCTTGCCGGTGGGGGTCATGATGTCGGCGGGGAGCGCGAGGTCGACCGGGTTGCTGGCGGCCGGTTTGGTGACCTTGTAGGTGACCGTGACCGTGTCGCCGACCTTGGGGGCGGCGTTGTCGACGGTGATCTCGGCGGTCGTGGTGCCGTTGATGGGCGGGATGCCGGCGATCGGCGGCGGTACGCAGCGGGTCGCGAAGTCGACCGGCGCGGACGCGGTGGGCGATGCGTGTGCGGGAGCGGCCAGGGCGGCCGTGCCGGCGAGGAGCGCGAGGCCGCCGAGCGCGGCGGTCCACCGCCGGCGCCCGGCGGTGCGACGTCGGGCCGCTGGTCTTCGCCCGGCGTTGCGGAGGCTTGAGGCCATGTGGTGTCCCCTTCGGAGGAATGCGGAGGAATGCGGAGGCGTGCGGACGGCCTGGCATGCGGACGGCCATTGACCAGGGGCGCTCAAAAGAAGTCAAGGGAAGCGAAATCCGCCAACTGATGACCCATCAGTTACTGTCAAGATCCACGCGCTCCGCGGCCGCCTCGGGCGGGCGCGACGGCGCCGTGCCGGTGCGGCAGTCGTGACACCTGCGGGCCGTCTGGGCTGGTCGCGGAGACCAGTGCGCCCCCAGTGCGCCACCGCGCCCGCCGCAGGCAGCCGCAGGGGCCGGCGCCGCAGGCAACGGCACCGGCCCCCGGCCACGACGGACGGACGGGCGGGCGGGCGGGCGGGCGGGCGGTCAGAACACGAACGGTCCCGGCGACTGCGAGGTCACGGCGTCACAGCTCACCGGGAACCCGAAGATCGTCATCGTCAGGGCCGGCCCGGCGAAGTACGAGTTGAGGCTGTCGCCGAGCGCGACCGTCGCGTTCAGCGGGCCGATCTCCACGGACGCGCCCGCCGCCAGCGCCGGGTTCTTCTGCCCGGTGAACTGCCGGGTGCCGCCGCCGGCCTTAGCCAGCGTGAGGGTCGCGTTGATGGTGTCGGCGCCCACCGCCACCGGCGTCTTCACCGCCGACCGCAGGACGATGGTGGCCGCGGTGCCGTTCTGGGTGGCGGTCAGTCGCGCCTGGCCGCCGCCCCACATGCCGCAGTCGTAGTCGGCGGTCGCCTCGGTCGGCGTGACCGCCCCGGCGCCCGGGGCGAACGCCAGGGACGTGACGGCGAGCACCCCCGCCGCCACGGCGGAGCCGATGCCCAATCTGCTGCCTCGCATGGATTCCCCTTTCCCTTGCCAGGGATGGTTGGGGCAGCCCGCTGCACGCGTCGGACCGCGCGCGGGGTGACACGTGGACGTCGTCGCGCACGGACGCGCCGCGCCGCGGGCTGCGTCACAAGGGTGTGCGTGGATCGTCGGTGAACTCCGCGGGCGGGGTGCGCACGCCGCACGGACGGTGGGACGGCCGGACTCGGCTCGGGACCGCGGCTCGGGTCCCGGACCGTGCCGTCACGGGTGGAACGGGGTGGATCTGACGATCCGTCGGGTTGAGCTGCTGTTCATTGATGCGCAACCGGCCGACGAAGGCAAGACGAACGGCCGTGATCCTTCTGGGAATCCACGGCGGGACCCACGGGACGGGTCGATTCGCGAGGGGGTACGAGGCGTACGGGCCGGGGTCCGGCGACCGGCTCAGCCGGCCGTGACCGTGGCCCTGAGCTGTCCGTCCGGGCCGGCCAGCAGCACCGGGGTGGCGGGCCCGCCCGCGTCCCGTACGGCCGCGCGGTCCTGCTCCGGGACGGCGGCGGACTCCGAGACCACGGCCGCGGCCTCCAGCGACGTCGCCCCGCTCGCCACCGCCATCGCGACGGCCGTCTGGAGCGCGCTCAGCTTCAGCGAGTCGAGCGCCACCGTCCCGGCGACGTACGTCCGCCCGGTCTCGTCCCGTACGGCGGCGCCCTCGGGCACCGCGTTGCGGGCCCGGGCGCTGCGCGCCAGCGTGATGATCTTGCGGTCCTCGGCGCCGAGGTCCGCCCCGCCGGCGCCCTGCGATTCGCTGCTCTGGGTCATGCCCGAAGCATAGATCGCGACCCGCAGGCGCCCGCGGGTCGGGCCGTCGGTGGGCCGGGGAGGGTCAGGGCCGGTCGAGGCGGAGTCGTTCCGCCCTGGGGAGCTTGGCCACCACCAGGTCGTACGAGTCCTCGATCAGCTCCTTGACCAGCCGCGCGGGCAGGTCGGCCACGGCGACCGTGTTCCAGTGGCGCTTGTTCATGTGGTAGCCGGGGGTGATCGCGGGGTGCTCGGCGCGCAGCCGCACCGCGTTCTCCGGCTCGCACTTCAGATTGACCGTCAGCGGCCGGCCGTCCAGCGCACTGAGCGCGAACATCCTCCCCGCGACCTTGAAGACCGAGTTCTCCGGGCCGAAGGGGAAGGTCTCCACGGCGTCGTTGAACTCCAGGCAGAACGCCCGGAGCTTGGCCGCGGTCAGCGGGCGGGGGGCGGTCATCCGACCCCCACTTCCGCCCCGGGGCGGTCCTTGACCGGCTCCGTCAACACCGTGACGATCTTGTTCCGGCGGCCGGCCGGGGACTCCGCGGTGAGCCGCAGGGACCGGCCGTCGGGCAGGTCGACCAGCGCGGTCGCGCCCGCGATCGGGACCCGGCCCAGCGACTTGGCGAGCAGCCCTCCGACGGTCTCCACGTCCTCGTCGTCCAGTGCGCCCACGCCGTACAACTCGCCCAGGTCGCCGATGTCGAGGCGGGCGGTGACCCGGAAGCGTCCGCCGCCGAGGTCCTCGACGGGCGGCAGCTCGCGGTCGTACTCGTCGGTGATCTCGCCGACGATCTCCTCCAGGATGTCCTCGATGGTGACGATGCCGGCGGTGCCGCCGTACTCGTCGATGACGACGGCGACGTGGTTCCGCTTCTGCTGCATCTCGCGGAGCAGGTCGCCGGCGTTCTTGGTGTCGGGGACGAAGACCGCGGGCCGCATCGCGGTGGCGACCAGGTCGCCCTCGGCCTCGCGGTTCACATGGGTCTTGCGCACCAGGTCCTTCAAGTACACGACGCCGACGACGTCGTCCTCGTTCTCCCCGGTGACGGGGATCCGGGAGAAGCCGGAGCGCAGCGCGAGGGTGAGCGCCTGGCGGACGGTCTTGTGCCGCTCGATGCAGACCAGGTCGGTGCGCGGCACCATCACCTCGCGCACCAGGGTGTCGCCGAGCTGGAAGACGGAGTGCACCATGCGGCGCTCCTCGTCCTCGATCAGCGATTCCTGCTCGGCGAGGTCGACCAGCGCCCGCAGCTCGGCCTCGCTGGCGAAGGGGCCCTTGCGGAAGCCCTTGCCGGGGGTGAGGGCGTTGCCGATCAGGATCAGCAGCTGCGGGATCGGGCCCATGATCCGGGCCAGCGGGAGCAGGACGTACGCGGCGGCGGTCGCGGTGTTCAGCGGGTGCTGGCGGCCGATGGTCCGCGGGGAGACGCCGACGGCGACGTACGAGACGAGGACCATCACCGCGATGGCGACGGTCAGCGCCTCCCAGGTCTCCGGGAACGACTGGAGGCAGACGTAGGTGACGAGGACGCCGGCGGCCATCTCGCAGGCGACCCGGACCAGCAGGGCGACGTTCAGATAGCGGGTGGGGTCCGCGGAGACCTGTGCGAGCTTGCCCGCACCGCGCCGGCCCGCGCGCACCGCCTGGTCCGCGCGGAAGCTGGAGACCCGGGCGAGGGCGGCCTCGGCGCACGCCGCCAGCCAGGCGACGACGACCAGCAGGACGGCCCCGACGATCAGGAGGCCGCTCATGACACGGTCGGCGCGGGAGACGGACCGGTCAGCCCGCGCTCGGCCCGCCAGCCGTCGACGATGGCGGCCTGGAGCCCGAACATCTCGGCCTTCTCGTCCGGCTCCTCGTGGTCGTATCCCAGCAGGTGGAGCACTCCGTGGACGGTGAGCAGTTGGAGCTCCTCGTCCATGGAGTGCCCGGTGGGGGCCTGCTCGCCCTGCTGACGGGCGACCTCGGGGCAGAGCACGATGTCACCGAGGAGCCCCTGCGGGGGCTCCTCGTCGTCCTTGACCGGCGGACGCAGCTCGTCCATCGGGAAGGACATGACGTCGGTCGGCCCCGGCAGGTCCATCCACTGGATGTGCAACTGCTCCATGGCTTCGGCGTCCACGACGATCACCGAGAGCTCGGAGAGCGGGTGGATGCGCATCCGGGCGAGCGCGTAGCGGGCCACGTCGAGCACCGCCTGCTCGTCGATCTCGATTCCGGACTCGTTGTTGACGTCGATCGACATGGTGTGGTGGTGCTCTACTTCCCCTGGGCGTTGCGGCCGGAGTGCTGGTGGTGGTGGTGCGCGGCCTGCTGGCCGTGCGGGGCACCGCCGGCCTGCGCACCGAGGCGGCCGTCGTACTTCTCGTACGCGTCGACGATACGTCCGACGAGCCGGTGCCGGACCACGTCGTGCGACGTGAGCCGGGAGAAGTGGACGTCCTCGACGCCGTCGAGGATCTCCTGGACCTGGCGCAGACCGCTCTTCGTGCCGTTCGGCAGGTCGACCTGGGTCACGTCACCGGTGATGACGATCTTCGAGTCGAAGCCGAGCCTCGTCAGGAACATCTTCATCTGCTCCGGGCTCGTGTTCTGGGCCTCGTCGAGGATGATGAACGCGTCGTTCAACGTCCGGCCGCGCATGTACGCCAGCGGCGCGACCTCGATCGTGCCCGCGGCCATCAGGCGCGGGATGGAGTCGGGGTCGAGCATGTCGTGCAGCGCGTCGTACAGCGGGCGCAGATACGGGTCGATCTTCTCGTAGAGCGTGCCGGGCAGGAAGCCGAGCCGCTCCCCCGCCTCGACGGCGGGCCGGGTCAGGATGATCCGGGTGACCTGCTTGGACTGGAGCGCCTGGACCGCCTTCGCCATGGCGAGGTACGTCTTGCCGGTGCCGGCGGGGCCGATGCCGAACACGATCGTGTGCTTGTCGATGGCGTCGACGTAGCGCTTCTGGTTGAGGGTCTTGGGGCGGATGGTGCGACCGCGGCTGGAGAGGATGTTCTGGGTGAGCACCTCGGCGGGGGTCTCGGCGCCGTCTCCGTCGCCGTTCGCCTCCGCCCTGAGCATGGCGATCGAGCGTTCCACGGCGTCCTCCGTCATCGGCTGTCCCGTGCGGAGCACGAGCATCATCTCGTCGAACAGTCGCTGTATCAGGGCGACTTCCGCCGCGTCTCCGACCGCGCTGATCTCATTGCCCCGGACATGGATATCGGCCGCCGGGAAAGCCGCCTCGATCACGCGCAGCAGTGAGTCACCCGAGCCGAGGACCGTCACCATGGGGTGCTTGGGCGGGACGGTGAAGAAGGCTCGCGCCTGACCTGGCGCCGAGGTCTGTGCAGTGGGTGTCTGAGTCATGGTCCGGCCCGACGGGCCTGCCTGACCTCCTCGTGCGGGGTTCTCGCCACTCGACAACCTCTGGTACCCCAGCGTACGTCCCCCCGGCCGCAACAGCGGAAGCCTTTTCCCGCCGGGTGCAGTGCGGGGCGGGGTGCGGGCCTACTCGCCGTAGCCCTGCGGGCGCGTTGTGCTCTGCGGCTGATCTGTGGCTCGTCGCGCAGTTCCCCGCGCCCCTATTGCGCCCTGCGGGCGCTGGGGCGCTCATGCCCGCAGGGCATGGGTTTTCAGGGGCGCGGGGAACTGCGCGGCAAGCCCACCACCGGGTCGCGGAGACCAACGCGCCGCAACCACAACGGCGGGCAGGTCCAAGCCGCCCCAGCGGAGCGTCAGCCGTGGCGGAAGCCGATCGTGGGGACCGCGCGGCGGAGGGGACGGGGGGTCGCGGGGGTGGGGAGCAGGTCGTCCAGGAAGGCGTACCGCCGCAGCGCCGCGGGGTCCTGGTCCGGCGCCCCCCGCACGTACTGCCACCACGCCGCGATCTCCCACCAGCCGGGCGCCGAGAGCGAGCCGCCGAACTCCTGCACGGAGAGCGCCGCGGTCAGCCCGGCGAAGGCCAGCCGGTCGGCGAGGGGCCAGCCGGCGAGCGTGCCGGTGACGAAGCCCGCGACGAAGACGTCCCCCGCGCCGGTGGGGTCCAGCGCCTCCACCGCGATCGCGGGGACCTCCGCGGCCTCGCCGGTGGCCGCGTCGACCGCGTACGCGCCGTCCGAACCGAGGGTGACGACCGCGGTCGGCACGTACGCGGTGAGCGCCCGCGCGGCGGCCCGCGGGCACTCGGTGCGGGTGAAGCGCATGGCCTCCTCCGCGTTCGGCAGGAACGCCTCGCAGTGCGCCAGGTCCGCCAGCCGCGCCGGGTCCCAGCGGCCGGTCTCGTCCCAGCCGACGTCCGCGAAGATCCGGGTGCCGCCGGCCGCCGCGCCGGAGATCCACGACGAGCCGCCGGGCTCCAGCGCGGCCACCGCGGCGCGGCTGCTCGGCGGGCAGTCGGGGGCGGGCTCGGGCGGCGGGGCCTCGTGGCCGTGGGAGACCATGGTCCGCTCGCCCTCGTACGCCATCGAGACGGTCACCGGCGAGTGCCAGCCGGGCACGGTGCGCGACCGGCTGAGGTCGATGCCCTCGCCCTGTTCCAGGGCGTCCCAGCAGTAGTCGCCGTAGTGGTCGTCACCGAAGGCCGCGGCGAGCGAGGTGCGCAGCCCGAGCCGGGCGAGCGCGGTGGCCATGTTGGCGACGCCGCCGGGGCTGGAGCCCATGCCGCGGGCCCAGGACTCCGTGCCGCGCACCGGCGCGCAGTCCAGGCCGGTCAGGATGATGTCGAGGAACACCGTCCCCGTCAGGTACACGTCGCAGTACGGGTCGTCCGGCGCGCGCAGCGGCGCGAGCGGGTCGAGGAGGCTGGCGTGCCGGTTGGGATGGGGGTGGGGGTGAACGTGGGAGTGGGTGTGCCGGGGTTGAGGGTGCTGCGTTCCGTGTCGCGTGGTCACCGTGGCGCTCCTGTGCGTGGTGCAGATCCGGTCAGTCTGCCAAATCCACGCCCGCCCGGCGCTGGGAAAGCCGCACGGCCCGCGCCTACCAGCGCGGCACGGTCGGCACCGTCCACGAACGGTCGGTCGCGCGCATCGCCCGGGCGTCGTCGCGGTCCCGCAGCGCCCCGTCGTCGTCGAGCCACCGCTGGTGCAGCGCGCGCAGCCGTCCGCGGTCCAGTTCGACGCCGAGCCCGGGCCGTCCGTCGACCGGGAGCGCGCCGGCGTCGAAGACGTGCCGCTCGGTGATGACGTCCTCGGTCTGCCAGGGGTAGTGGCTGTCGCAGGCGTAGTCGAGGTTGGGCACGACGGCGGCGACGTGGGTCATCGCGGCGAGGCTGACGCCCAGGTGGGTGTGGGAGTGCAGGGAGAGCCCGAGGCCGTGGACGCGGCAGATCCCGGCCAGTTCGCGGGTGTTGTGCAGCCCGCCCCAGTAGTGGTGGTCGCTGAGGAGGACCTGGGTCGCGCCGCGCTCCAGCGCCTCGGGCAGGTCCGCGAAGGTGGTCACGCACATGTTGGTGGCCAGCGGCACGGAGGTGCGGGCGGCGACCTCGGCCATGTGCGCGGTGGTGCTCGTCGGGTCCTCCAGGTACTCCAGGACGTCCCGCAGTTCGTCCGCGACGCGCACCGAGGTCTCCACGGACCACGCGCCGTTGGGGTCGAGCCGCAGCGGCGCCCCGGGGAACGCCTCCGCCAGCGCGCGGACGGCCGCGACCTCCTCGTCCGGCGGGAAGACGCCGCCCTTGAGCTTGAAGGAGCGGAAGCCGTGGTCGCGGGCGAGGCGACGGGCCTGTGCGACGACGCCCGCGGGGTCGAGGGCGGCGCCCCAGTCGTCCGGTTCGCCGGCACCGCCCGGGTGGGCCGCCCACCGGTAGAAGAGGTACGCGCTGTACTCGACCGTGGTGCGGACCTTGCCGCCGAGCAGGGCGTGCACGGGCAGGTCGAGGCTCTTGCCGAGGGCGTCGAGGAGGGCCACCTCGAACGCCGAGACCACCGAGAGGCGTAACTTCTCGCTGGTGCGCACGCTCCGCAGACCGGCGGCGTCCACCGAGCCCGCCTCCTGTGCGCTGCCGGCGCGGCACACCACTTCGGCGAGCCGGTGCAGTCCGTTCACGTCCGTGACCCGGTGGCCGGGCAGCGCTTCGGCCAGTTGGGCGGCCAGTTCCAGATACGCCGCGTCCCCGTAGGTCTCGCCGACGCCGTCGACCCCGTCGACGGTGCCGACCTCGACGATCAAGCGCGGCGTGTACGGCTGGTGCACGCCCTGGACGTTCAACAGCGGTGGATCGGCGACGAGGACCGGGGTGATCCGCACGTCGCTGACCCTCAGATCCCGGAGCATGCGCCGCCCTCCCACCCGCTCGCGTACACATTCGGGAATCGAGGCTAGGTAGGTGAACTGAGGCCCGTCAACGGGTCGTTGGGCACCGGGTCAGCGCTGCGTCCGCCCGGTCACCCGGCCGCTCCGGCGGCGAAGTCGTACGCGTCGACCTCGGCGATCAGCCGGGCCCTGCGCTCCTCGTCGTCGTCCAGGAAGGCCGCGACGAAGGAGTTGCGCGCCAGTTCGCGCAGCCGCTCGGCGTCCAGCCCCAGCGCCTCGTGCACCGCGTGGAAGGTGTCGCCGACGTAGCCGCCGAAGTAGGCGGGGTCGTCGGAGTTCACGGTGCACAGCAGGCCGGCGTCCATCATCCGCGGCAGCGGGTGCGCCTCCAGGGTGTCGATCGCCCGCAGCCGTACGTTCGACAGCGGGCAGAGCGTCAGCGGCATCCGCTCGCGGACCAGCCGCGCCACCAGCTCCGCGTCCTCCATGCAGCGCAGCCCGTGGTCCACGCGCTCCACGCCGAGCACGTCCAGCGCTTCGAGGACGTACGCGGGCGGGCCCTCCTCCCCCGCGTGCGCGACCTTGCGCAGCCCGAGGGCGGCGGCGGCCTCGTACACCTCGCGGAACTTCGACGGCGGGTGTCCCACCTCCGCCGAGTCCAGGCCGACGGCCGTGATGCGGTCCAGGTACGGCCGGGCCGCCTCAAGGGTCTCCATCGCCTCGGCGGCGGGCCGGTCGCGCAGGAAGCACATGATCAGCCGGGTGGAGACGCCGTGCCGCTCCTCGCCGGCGTCCAGCGCGCGGGCCAGGCCCTCGATGACGGTGCCGATGGGCACGCCGCGCGCCGTGTGCGCCTGCGGGTCGAAGAAGATCTCGGCGTGGCGCACGCCCTGCGCGGCGGCGCGGGCGAGGTAGGCGTCGGCGAGTTCGGCGAAGTCGTCCTCGGTGTGGAGCACCGCCATCAGGCCGTAGTACAGGTCGAGGAAGGACTGGAGGTCCTCGAAGAGGTACGCGCGGCGCAGCTCTTCGGTGTCCCGGTAGGGCAGGGCGACGCCGTTGCGCGCGGCGAGCGCGAAGGCGAGTTCCGGTTCGAGGGTGCCTTCGATGTGGAGGTGGAGTTCGGCTTTGGGCAACGGCACGGTCGGGTCCTCGCTCGCGTTGGTGCAGGTGGTGCTGATGGTGCAGGTACTGGAGGGTCAGGTGGTGCGTTTGGGCACGGGCACGCGCAGCAGGTCGTGGGCGACGGTGAGTTCGCCCTCGTACCCGGCGGCCCGCGCCTGTCGCTCGAACTCCTCGGCGTCGGGGTAGCGCTGCGAGAAGTGGGTGAGCACCAGGTGGCGCACGCCGGCGTCCCGCGCCACCCGGGCCGCCTGTCCGGCCGTCAGGTGCCCGTGGTCGGCGGCCAGGCGCTCGTCCTCGTCGAGGAAGGTGGACTCGATGACCAGCAGGTCGCAGCCGTCCGCGAGGGCGTACACGCCGTCGCACAGCCGGGTGTCCATGATGAAGGCGAAGCGCTGCCCGGGGCGGTGCTCGCTCACCTCGTCCAGGGTGACGCCGTCGACTTCGCCCGTCCGCTGGAGCAGCCCCACGGCCGGCCCGCGGATGCCGTGCTCGGCCAGCTTCTGCGGCAGCATGCGCCGGCCGTCCGGCTCGACGAGGCGGTAGCCGTACGACTCCACGGGGTGCGAGAGCCGGTGCGTGTGGAGGGTGTATGCGGGGGTGCGCGCGAGCACCCCGTCCGCCGCGTGCGGGGCCTCGGTCAGCGAGACGGTCTCGCGGTACGCCGTGGCGTACCGCAGCCGCTCGAAGAACCGCTGACCGCTCGCCGGGTAGTGCGCGGTGACCTCGTGCGGGACCCGGTCGAGGTTGATGCGCTGGATGACCCCGGCGAGTCCGAGGGAGTGGTCGCCGTGGAAGTGCGTGATGCAGATCCGGTCGATGTCGTGCGCGGCGACCCCGGCGCGCAGCATCTGCCGCTGGGTGCCCTCGCCGGGGTCGAACAGGATGCCGTCGGAGTCCCAGCGCAGCAGGTAGCCGTTGTGGTTGCGGTGGCGCGTGGGGACCTGGCTCGCAGTGCCGAGGACCACGAGTTCTCGTACGGACACGTGCTGGCCGGTCCTATCCGGGGGGCCACGCGAGGCCGCGTCCGCCGAGGAGGTGGGCGTGCGCGTGGAAGACGGTCTGTCCGGCGCCGGAGCCGGTGTTGAACACGACGCGGTACCCGGTGCCGTCCAGCTTCTCCTCGGCGGCGACCTCGCCCGCCTCCCGCAGCACGTCGGCGGCGATCTGCGGCGCCCCGGCGGCGAGCGACGCGGCGTCCGGGTAGTGCGCCTTGGGGATCACCAGGACGTGCGTGGGCGCCTGCGGATTGATGTCCCGGAACGCGACGACGGTGTCGGTCTCCCGCACCAGGGTGGCGGGCACCTCCCCCGCGACGATCTTGCAGAACAGGCAGTCCGCCTGGGCCTCTCCGGCCATGCCGGCTCCTCCTCGGGTCGTCGCTGGTGTGCTGCGCCCGCCATCGTATCCGTCACTTCCGCGGGGTCGCCGTGACGGTCTCGGTGACCGTGACGGTGACGGTGGGGCGGGCGCGTTCGTCCGCGGCGGGCCGGCGGGTGGACGCGTCGCGGGTGGTGGTGCCGGACGGTCCGCCCGCACAGTTCCCGAGGTAGCGCGCCTCGAAGACGAGCTGTCCGTCGACCCGGGCGTCGAGGTCGCCGCGTACGCACGCGCCGGCGATCTCGTCCGTCACCTTGCCCTTGAGGGTGATGGGCTGGCCCTTGCGGGTCTTGCCCTCGCAGGCGACGGTGGCGGGCTCGGTGACCCCGCCGGGCGCCGGCTTGGTGGCGCCGTCGCCCCGTACGTCCCCGTCGCCGTTCTTCCCCTCCGCGCGCTCGACCGTGGTGGTGCAGCTGAACCAGCGCACGTCGAAGCCGATCCGCTCCAGCGTGCTGGTCGCGGTCTGGTCGGTCGTCAGCGAGACGGAGTTGGCGGAGAGTTCGTGCGCGGTCGGCTCGCACGCGGTCAGCACCACCAGCGCCGCGCCCGCCAAGCCGGCCGTGGCGGCCCGCACCGTCGTTCTGCGTCTCATACCCGGCATGCTCGGAAGAGTGGCACCGAGGGGCGGGGAGCGGTAGGTCGGTTGCGGCCAGAGATCACCCGTTCGGAGTACCCGAACACTGGAGCGGCCCGCCTCCCCCGGGGCCCGGACACCTTCGCGGTGCCCCTGCGACTGGGCTGTGGCTTGTCGCGCCCCTGGACGTACCCGCCGTAACCCTGCGGGAGCCATCGGTCTCTGCGGGTGCATTGTGGTTGCTCGCGCGGTTCCCCGCGCCCCTGAACACCCTGCCCTCAGCCCGCACTTAAGTGACGGGGGAAGCGAAACAGGGGCGCTGGAGGTCCCCCCCACGCCCTCTGGGCGTAGGGGGCGCAGCTGCGCGAACGACCCACCACGGTCCGCAGAGACGAGCGTGCCCGCAGGGCTACGGCGGGTGGGTCTGGCGTATCGCCCGGGCGGGGCGAGCGCGTGCCGCCCGGGCGCACGAGGCCGGCGGGGCCCGTCAGGACCAGCGGCCCGTACGCGCCAGCAGGAGCGCCGTCGCCGCCGTACCCGCCGTCGACGTCCGCAGGACGCTGCGGCCCAGCCGGTACGGCCGCGCCCCCGCCGCTTCGAAGACCGCCAGCTCGTCCGGGGACACCCCGCCCTCCGGGCCGACCACCACGACGATGGACCCCTCGGCCGGCAGCGCTGCCGTCGCCAGCGGCTGCGCCCCCTCCTCGTGGAGCACGGCCGCGAAGTCCGCGTCCGCGAGCAGCGCCGCCACCTGCCGGGTGGTGGCCGCCTCCGCGACCTCGGGGAAGCGCAGCCGGCGCGACTGCTTGCCCGCCTCGCGGGCGGTGGCGCGCCACTTCGCCAGCGACTTCGCCGCCCGCTCGCCGCGCCACTGGGTGATGCAGCGGGCGGCGGCCCACGGCACGACCGCGTCGACGCCGGTCTCCGTCATGGTCTCGACGGCGACTTCGCCCCGGTCGCCCTTGGGCAGCGCCTGGACGACGGTGATGCGGGGCGCGGGCTCGGGCTCCTCGGGGAAGGCGACCGGCTCCACCACGAGCCGGTCCTTGCCCTCGGTGCGCAGCACGACGCCGGCCGCGCCCCGGCCGCGGCCGTCGGTGAGGACGACCTGTTCGCCGGCCGTCAGACGCTTCACGGACACGGCGTGGCGGCCCTCGGGCCCCTCCAGCGTGAGGACGGCGCCGGGCCGGACGCCTTCGAGGGAGTCGACGACGAAGACGGGTGCGGTCACCGGGACTCCTCCGGGTGGGTGAAGCGCTCGCCGGCCGCGGTGACCTCGGCGATCTCGGCGACGAGGGTGTCGACCAGCTCGGCCGCGGGCAGCGCGCGGGCCAGCCGGTGGCCCTGGCCGGCCCACAGCGCCATGCCCTGGGCGTCCCCCGCCGCCGCGGCGGCCTTCCGCACGGGGCTGGTCAGATGGTTCACCTCGGGGTAAGCGGAGGGGGCGTACGGGCCGTGTTCGCGCAGGAAGCGGTTGACGAGCCCGCGGGCCGGCCGCCCGGTGAAGGCGCGGGTGAGTTCGGTCCGGGCGAACAGCGGGTTGGTCAGGGCCTGCTTGTGCAGCGGGTGCGCGCCGGACTCGGGGCAGGCCAGGAACGCGGTGCCGAGCTGCGCCGCGGACGCCCCCGCGGCGAGCACGGCCGCGATCTGGCTGCCGCGCATCAGCCCGCCGGCCGCGATGAGGGGCAGGTCCACGGCCGAGCGCACCAGCGCGAGCAGGGTCAGCAGCCCGACCGAACTGCCGTCGGCCGCGGGGTCGTCCCGGTGGGTGCCCTGGTGTCCACCGGCCTCGATCCCCTGGACGCAGAGCGCGTCCGCACCGGCGCGGGCGGCGGCCTGCGCCTCGTCGGGGGTGGTGACGGTGACGACGGTGAACGTGCCGACCGCGCGGAAGGAGGCGAGGACCTCGGGGGTCGGGCAGCCGAAGGTGAAGGAGACCACCGGCACCGGGTCGTCGCGCAGGATCGCCAGCTTGGCCTCGTAGCCGTCGTCCCAGCCGGTCTCCGGGTCGCCGAGCTCGGTCTCGTACCAGGTGGCCTCGCCGGCGAGCTGCTGTCGGTAGACCTCGACGGCGCTGGGGTCGGCGGCCCGGGTCTGCGGCATGAAGAGGTTCACGCCGAACGGCCGGGAGGTCAGCGCCCGGATCTCCTTGACCTCCTGGTACATCCCGCCGGTGGTCTTGTAACCGGCCGCGAGGAAGCCGAGCCCGCCCGCCTCGGAGACGGCCGCCGCGAGCAGGGGCCCGGAGGCGCCGCCCGCCATCGGGGCCTGCACCAGGGGGTGGTGGCAGAGATCGGACGGGGTTCGCGGGGTGGCGGGCGAGGAGGACATGCCTGCATCGTGCCACCGCGGGCCGGCCCGCCACGAATCGACCCCGCTGCGGCGTTTGCCCCCGGCCCCTCAGGGCGTCCGCACGCGTCCGCGCACGGTGCGGGGCGTACGCCAGGGGGCACCGCCGACCGGCGCGTCACGCCGGTCGGCACACCCGGCCGTCACCTGCCGTTGAAGGCGTCCTTCAGCCGGGAGAACAGCCCCTGCTGGCCCGGCTGGAACTGCCCCTGGGGCCGCTCCTCGCCGCGCAGCTTCGCCAACTCGCGCAGCAGCCGCTCCTGCTCGGGTTCGAGCTTGCTGGGCGTGGTGACCTCGACGTGCACGATGAGGTCGCCGCGTCCGCCGCCGCGCAGGTGCGTGACGCCGCGGCCGTGCAGCGGGATCGACTGGCCGGACTGGGTGCCGGGCCGGATGTCGACCTCCTCCATGCCGTCCAGGGTCTCCAACGGCACCTTGGTGCCGAGCGCGCCCGCCGTCATGGGGATGGTCACGGTGCAGTGCAGGTCGTCGCCCCGGCGCTGGAACACCGAGTGCGGCAGCTCGTGGATCTCGACGTACAGATCGCCCGCGGGGCCGCCGCCGGGACCGACCTCGCCCTCGCCGGCGAGCTGGATCCTGGTGCCGTTGTCGACACCGGCGGGGATCTTCACCGTCAGGGTGCGCCGCGAACGGGTGCGGCCGTCGCCGGCGCACTCCGGGCAGGGGGTGGGGACCACGGTCCCGAAGCCCTGGCACTGCGGACAGGGCCGGGAGGTCATGACCTGGCCCAGGAAGGAGCGGGTGACCTGGGAGACCTCGCCACGGCCGCGGCACATGTCGCAGGTCTGCGCGGACGTGCCGGGCGCTGCGCCCTCGCCGGAGCAGGTGGTGCACACCACGGCGGTGTCGACCTGGATGTCCTTCGTCGTGCCGAAGGCGGCTTCGTTGAGCTCGATCTCCAGCCGGATCATGGCGTCCTGGCCGCGCCGGGTGCGCGAGCGCGGCCCGCGCTGGGACGCGGTGCCGAAGAAGGCGTCCATGATGTCGGAGAAGTTCCCGAAGCCGCCCGCGCCGAAGCCGCCCGCGCCACCGGCGCCGCCGGCCTGGGACAGCGGGTCGCCGCCGAGGTCGTAGACCTGCTTCTTCTGCGGGTCCGACAGCACCTCGTAAGCGGCGTTGATCTCCTTGAACCGCTCCTGGGTCTTCGGGTCCGGATTCACGTCCGGGTGCAGCTCGCGGGCGAGGCGGCGGAATGCCTTCTTGATCTCGTCCTGCGACGCGTCGCGGCGTACGCCCAGTACGGCGTAGTAGTCCGTGGCCACTTACGACTCCGCCAGGATCTGTCCGACGTAACGTGCCACTGCGCGTACCGCTCCCATCGTTCCGGGGTAGTCCATGCGGGTCGGTCCGACCACGCCGAGTTTGGCAACTGCCTCGCCGCCCGAACCGTAACCGACGGAAACGACGGACGTTGCGTTGAGGCCCTCGTGGGCGTTCTCGTGACCGATGCGCACGGTCATGCCCATTCCGCCCGACTCCGTGGCCTCGCCGAGCAGTTTGAGCAGCACCACGTGCTCCTCAAGGGCTTCGAGCACCGGCCGGATGGTGAGCGGGAAGTCGTGTCCGAAGCGGGTGAGATTGGCGGTGCCGCCGATCACCAGCCGTTCCTCGGTCTCCTCGACGAGGGTTTCGAGGAGGGTGGAGAGCACGGTGGCGACCGTGCCCTGGTCGTCCGGTTCGTCGAACGACTCGGGGAGGTCCTGCACCAGCTGCGGGATGTCCGCGAACCGCCGACCCACCACCCGGCTGTTCAGCCGGGCCCGCAGATCGGCGACGGACGCCTCGCCGAAGGGCGCGGGGCAGTCGATGACCCGCTGCTCGACGCGGCCGGTGTCCGTGATCAGCACGAGCATCAGCCGGGCGGGCGCCAGGGACAGCAGCTCCACGTGCCGGACGGTGGAGCGATTCAGCGAGGGGTACTGCACGACGGCGACCTGCCGGGTCAGCTGCGCCAGCAGCCGCACCGTGCGCCCCACGACGTCGTCGAGGTCGACGGCGCCCTCCAGGAAGCCCTGGATGGCGCGCCGCTCGGGGGCCGACAGCGGCTTGACCCCGGCGAGCCGGTCGACGAAGAGGCGGTACCCCTTGTCGGTGGGGATGCGCCCGGCGCTGGTGTAGGGCTGGGCGATGAAGCCCTCGTCCTCCAGCACCGCCATGTCGTTGCGCACGGTGGCCGGGGAGACCCCGAGCTGGTGCCGTTCGGTGAGCGCCTTGGAGCCGACGGGCTCCTCGGTGCCCACGTAGTCCTGGACGATGGCGCGCAGGACCTTGAGTCTGCGTTCGCTCAGCATCGTGCGCACCTCCAGCTGGTGTCTCTAGGTCGTGCCTCGGTGACCGCCTGGCACTCCCCGGGTCCGAGTGCCAGGATTTTCCCGTGCCAGTGTACGGCTGCCGGGTACGGCCGTAGCAAGGGCGACCGGTCACGCTACCGTGCGCGGGCCCCGTCCTGGTCGGTTCCCGGCCGGTGCCGCCCTCAAGGACCCTGGCAGTAGCGTCGCCGTATGAACGTCACTTGGGAAGACCTCGGCTGGGAGCGGCTGGCGGACGGGGTGGGGCGGCGCCGGCTGCCGGGGTGGGACGCCACGTGCGGCCTGGTCGTGGGTCGGGACGGCGCACTGCTGTACGACACCGGGTCCACCCTCCGCGAGGGCGCCGAGCTGCGCGCCCAGGTCGAGGCGCTGCTGTCCGGCCGCAGGGTGACGCACATCGCACTGAGCCACCCCCATTTCGATCACGTGATGGGAACGGCGGCCTTCGCGGGCGCCGAGGTGTTCGGCGCGGTCGGCATGGACGCGCTGCTGCGGCGGGAGGCGGAGGTGCTGTGCTCGGACGCCGTGCGCCACGGGGTGCCGGAGGACGAGGCGGCTGCCGCGGCCGAGGTGCTGGTGGCGCCGACCCACCTGGTCTCCGGGGAGCGCACGCTGGACCTCGGGGGGCGGCAGGTGCTGCTGGCGAACGTCGGCCCCGGGCACACCGGCCACGACCTGGCGGTGTTGGTGCCGGGCGAGCCCGAAGTGGTGTTCTGCGGCGATCTGGTGGAGGAGTCGGGCGAGCCGCAGGCGGGACCGGACGCGATCGGGGCGCGCTGGCCGGCCGCGCTGGACCGGCTGTTGGCGCTCGGCGGCGCGGACGCGGCGTACGTGCCGGGGCATGGCGCAGTGGTGGACGCGGCGTTCGTACGGGCCCAGCGGGCCGCGCTGGCGGAGCGGTTCGGGGTGTCGTAGCGTCGGGCGAATGCGCAGCTACAGCCCTGATCTGACACCTCCTTGGAAGAAGAAGCCGGCGCCGGCGCCGGAGGTGGCGGCCGACCCCTCTGCCCCCGACCTGGTGGTGGAGGAGGTCAGCACGGGCTTCTGCGGCGCGGTGGTGCGCTGCGAGGCGGGCACGGTGACTCTGGAGGACCGTTTCGGCAAGCACCGGGTCTTCCCCATGGAGCCGCGAGGCTTCCTGCTGGACGGGCAGGTGGTCACGCTGGTGCGGCCGGGGGCCGGCGCTCCGGCGCGGCCGGCGCGCACGGCCTCGGGGTCGGTGGCGGTCCCGGGGGCACGGGCCCGGGTGGCGCGGGCCGGCCGCATCTACGTGGAGGGCCGGCACGACGCCGAGCTGGTGGAGCGGGTGTGGGGCGACGACCTGCGGATCGAAGGGGTCGTCGTGGAGTACCTGGAGGGCATCGACGACCTGCCGGCGATCGTGGCCGAATTCCGCCCGGCGCCGGACGCCCGCCTCGGGGTGCTGGTCGACCATCTGGTGCCCGGCTCGAAGGAGTCCCGGATCGCGGCCTCGGTGACCGATCCGCACGTGCTGGTGGTGGGGCACCCGTACGTCGACGTGTGGGGCGCCGTGAAGCCGTCGGCGCTCGGCATCCGCGGCTGGCCCGAGGTGCCGCGCGGGCAGGACTGGAAGACGGGCGTGTGCCGCGCGCTCGGCTGGCCGGAGAACACCGGCGCGGCCTGGCAGCACATCCTCTCCCGGGTCCGCTCCTACAAGGACCTGGAGCCGGAGCTGCTGGGGCGGGTGGAGGAGCTGATCGACTTCGTCACGGGCGAGTGACGCGGCCGGCCCCCTCCGTCGCGGTCCGGGAGGTGGTCATTGCAGGGCTCGGACTTCTTCCACCGCCTCCCGGACGCTCGGGTGCGGGTCATCGGCGAGACCGTCCAGCAGTTCGGCGACCCCCGGGGTGGACCAGCGGAAGACGGCCCACACCAGCCCCTCCCGCACCTCGGGGGCGGGGTGGGCGGCGAGGCGGCTCAACCGGGCGAGCGGGCCGCGCCGACGCGTGCCGAACCAGTACAGCGCGTCCCGCAGCGCGGCCGGATCCCCCGGGTCTGCGGCTGCGACCCGGGCGAGCAGCACCTTGACGGGCGGCGACGGACCGTCCAGCGGGTGCGGCAACCGCTCGCGCAGGCGCCGCGCCCCGTACCCGCCGCGTACGCGGCACCCGACGCAGGTGCAGGGGCGCGCGCCGTGCGCGCCCGGCACGTACCGCCAGCCCGCCACCTGCGGCACGGCGCGGACCCGGTGCACTTCGCGCGGCCGGATGGCCCGCGGGACGAACACCTCCCACCCGCGCGGATCGTCGAGCGTCGCGATCCGCCGCACCGCTTGTGCCGCGGGGACGGTTGCCTGGGCGTCCCGCATCCGGTCGGCATAGCGGCCGACCAGCACGTCCTCGGCGTCGTCGAGCCGCACGTGGACGGCCACCAGACCGCCCCGGCTGCCGAAGCGGGCCAGCTCCCGCAGCCACTGGTGGGTAAGGGCGTACGACGGCAGCACCGGGAAGCAGTAGACGCCCCGCGCGCCGCCCTGTCCGTGGCTGACCGCCCGGATCCCCGACCGTCGGATGCGCGCCGCGTTCGCCGCCGAGGTCATGTGCACGAACATCGCCATGACACGGGATCGTAGGTGATGGGTCCCCCGGCTCGGCCGCGCCCCCGACGGCCCACGGCTACCGGGCCCGGGGATCTTCTGCGGTTCGGTCGGGCAGGTCCTTTCCTTCGGATCAGGCTGGATGCATGGGGGTCCCCCCACGCCTTCCGGGCGAAGGGGGCCGTCGGTGACCGACGAGAACGCGGCGTGGGGGTACCTCCCGGGCCGAAGGCCCAGGGGGAGCGGTGCCGGGGCACGCGAGCCCAGCAAGATCCGAAAGACCGGGCCTAGTCGACGAGGTCGCGGACGACGCCGTCCGCCAGCAGGCGCCCGCGCAGGGTGAGGACCGCGCGCCCCTCCTCGTACGGCCCGGGCTCCAGCAGGCCGTCCGCGCGTGCCTGCGCCGCCGCGCCGAGCCCGGCGGGGCGCAGCAGGGAGAGCGGGACGCCTCCGCGCAGCCGCAGCTCCAGCAGGACGCGTTCGACCCGGCGGTCCTCCGCGGTCAGCACCTCGCGGCCGGCGCCGGGCGAACGGCCCTCGGCGAGGGCGGCGGCGTACGCGCCCGGGTGCTTCACGTTCCACCAGCGGACCCCGCCGACGTGGCTGTGGGCGCCGGGGCCCGCGCCCCACCAGTCGGCGCCGCGCCAGTACAGCTCGTTGTGCAGGCACCGGCCGGCGTCCGTGGTCGACCAGTTCGAGACCTCGTACCAGGAGTAGCCGGCGCCGGACAGCAGCTCGTCGGCGATCAGGTAGCGGTCGGCGTGGACGTCGTCGTCGGTCATGGGCACCTCGCCGCGGCGGATGCGGCGGGCGAGCTGGGTGCCCTCCTCGACGATCAGGGCGTACGCCGAGACGTGGTCGGGCCCGGCGCCGACGGCCGCCTCCAGGGACGCCCGCCAGTCGTCGTCCAACTCGCCGGGGGTGCCGTAGATCAGGTCGAGGTTCACGTGGTCGAAGCCGGCGGCGCGGGCCTCGGCGACGCACGCTTCGGGGCGGCCGGGGGTGTGGGTGCGGTCCAGCACCTTCAGGACGTGCTGGCGGGCGCTCTGCATGCCGAAGGAGATGCGGTTGAAGCCGCCGGCCCGCAGCTCCGCCAGATAGGCGGCGTCCACGGACTCCGGGTTCGCCTCGGTGGTGACCTCGGCGTCGTCCGCGAGCCCGAACTCGCTGCGCACCGCGTCCACCATCGCCACCAGGTCGGCAGCGGCGAGCAGGGTGGGGGTGCCGCCGCCGACGAAGAGGGTGCGCACCGGGCGCGGGTCGTCGCCGAGGACCTTGCGCGCCAGCCGTACCTCTTCGGCGAGGGTCGCCGCGTAGTTCTCCCTGGAGGCGAGCACTCCGCCGGATCCGCGCAGCTCCGTCGCCGTGTAGGTGTTGAAGTCGCAGTACCCGCAGCGCGTGGCGCAGTACGGCACGTGCAGGTAGAAGGCGAGGGGGCGGTCGGCGGCCCCGGCGAGCGCGGACGCGGGCAGCGTCCCGTCGTCGGGCACGGGCTCGCCGTCGGGCAGTACGGAAGGCATGGGTCCCATTGTCCGACACCCCGGACCGGTCCGGAGCCGGGCCGGGCTGCCGACGGCGGCGGCGGCGGCGGCGGCGGGCCAGCCTGCGCCGGGCCGGCCCGTCCTGGTGCTGGTGGCGCGGCCCGGCCCGGCCCGGCCCGGCTGCGGGCGGCTACTGCTCGTTCTGGCCCGCGTACATCTCGTCGATCAGGCCCTGGAACTCGCGCTCGACGGCCGGCCGCTTCAGCTTGAGGCTGGGCGTGAGGTCGCCGTGCTCGACGTCCAGGTCGCGCGGCAGGATCCGGAACTTCTTCACGGTCTGCCAGCGCTGGAGGCCCTCGTTGAGCTGGTCCACGTACCCCTGGATCAGCTTCGTGGTGGCGGGATCGGCCACCACCTCCGCGTACGCCTTGCCCTCCAGGCCGTTCTCCGCGGCCCACCCGAGGAGCGCCGCCTCGTCGAGGGCGATCAGGGCGCTGCAGTAGTTGCGGCCGGCGCCGACGACGACCACGTTGGAGACCAGCGGACAGGTCGCCTTGAACTGGATCTCCACCTCCGTCGGCGCGATGTACTTGCCGCCCGAGGTCTTGATCAGGTCCTTCTTGCGGTCGGTGATGGTGAGGTAGCCGTCGTTGGACAGCTCCCCGATGTCACCGGTGTGGAACCAGCCGTCCTCCTCCAGGACCTCCGCGGTCTTCTCCGGCAGGCCGTGGTAGCCGTCCATGATGCCGGGGCCGCGCAGCAGGATCTCGCCGTCCTCCGCGATCCGCACCTCCGTGCCGGGCAGCGGCTTGCCGACGGTGCCGGTGCGGTACGCCTCGCCGGGGTTCACGAAGGACGCGGCGCTGGACTCGGTCAGTCCGTACCCCTCCAGGACGTGGACGCCGGCGCCGGCGAAGAAGTAGCCGATCTCGGGCGAGAGGGCGGCCGAGCCGGAGACCGCGGCGCGCAGCCGGCCGCCGAACGCCTCGCGCAGCTTCCCGTACACGAGGGCGTCGGCGAGCTTGTGCTGGGCGCTCAGCCCGAAGGGGGCGGAGGCGGTGCCGGTGCGCCGGAAGTTGTCCTGGGTGACCTTGGCGTACTCGCGGGCGACGCCGGCCGCCCACTGGAAGATCTTGTACTTGGCGGGGCCGCCGGCGCGCGCCTTGGCCGAGACGCCGTTGTAGACCTTCTCGAAGATCCGGGGGACGGCCGCCATGTAGGTGGGCTGGACGACCGGCAGGTTCTCCACGATCTTGTCGATGCGGCCGTCGACCGCGGTGACGTGGCCGACCTCTATCTGCCCGGAGGTCAGCACCTTGCCGAAGACGTGGGCGAGCGGCAGCCACAGGTACTGCACGTCGTCCCGGCTGATCAGCCCGGTCGCGGCGATGGCCTTGGCCATGTACGACCAGTTGTCGTGCGGCAGCCGGACGCCCTTGGGGCGGCCGGTGGTGCCGGAGGTGTAGATCAGCGTCGCGAGCTGGGTGGCGGTGATCGCGTCGATCCGGTCCTTGACGGCCGAGGGCTGGGCCTCCAGGTGGGCCCGGCCGCGCTCTTCGAGGTCGTCGAGGGTGAGGACGAAGTCGTCGGCGGCCCCGTCGCCTTCCGTGACGGCGTCGATGCCCTCGGCATCGACGACGACGACGTGCTGGAGCTCGGGGAGGTCGGCGCGGTGGGCGAGGGCCTTGGCGAGCTGGGAGGCGTCCTCGGCGACCAGCACCCGGCTGCCTGAGTCGGCGAGGATGTACGCCGTCTCCTCGGCGTTCGTGGAGGGATAGACCGTCGTCGTCGCACCGCCCGCGCACATCACGCCCAGGTCGGCCAGGATCCACTCGATCCTGGTCGTGGACAGGACGGCGACCCGGTCCTCGGGGCGGACGCCGAGCGCGACCAGGCCGGCGGCGATCGCGTACACCCGGTCCGCGGTCTCCCGCCAGCTCAGCGACGCCCACTCGGAGGGGCCGTCGGCCGTCGCCGAGGGGAGCGGATAGCGGTATGCCTCGGCGTCCGGCGTCGCGTCCACGCGCTCGGTGAACAGGGTCGCCACCGAGGGCGGGCGGTTCTCGATCATGGTCTGGGTATCGCTCAAGACGTCCTCCGGGCGGTCGGCAGCTCGGCACCGGCAGCGCTGCACGAGCACTGCACGACCGTGCACGACGGGCTGTGTTTTACGCACGACGGCTGTATTTAACTGGCGAGTAACTATCGAGCCGCGCTCACATTAGAACGCGCCATAGCCCCTGCGTAAGGGGATGGAGCCGACGGCTTCACGGTGACGCCGAACGGGTGCGCGGGACGCCCGGGGTGCAAGTGGTGCCTGCGGGGCACGGGACGCGGACGGCGAAGGTGCTCGAAGGTGCCGTCCGCGACCCGCCGGGGCGGCTACTTCTTGCCCTTGCCGCCGCTGTCGTCACTGGAGAGGACCGCGATGAACGCCTCCTGCGGCACCTCGACGCTGCCGACCATCTTCATCCGCTTCTTGCCCTCCTTCTGCTTCTCCAGCAGCTTCCGCTTCCGGGAGATGTCACCGCCGTAGCACTTGGCGAGGACGTCCTTGCGGATGGCCCGGATGGTCTCGCGGGCGATGACGCGGGAGCCGATGGCGGCCTGGATGGGCACCTCGAACGCCTGCCGCGGGATCAGCTCCCTCAGCTTGGCGACCAGCCGCACCCCGTACGCGTACGCCTGGTCCCGGTGCGTGATGGCGGAGAAGGCGTCGACCTTGTCGCCGTGCAGCAGGATGTCGACCTTCACGAGCTGGGCCGACTGCTCACCGGTGGGCTCGTAGTCCAGCGAGGCGTAACCGCGGGTCTTGGACTTCAGCTGGTCGAAGAAGTCGAAGACGATCTCCGCGAGGGGGAGGGTGTAGCGGATCTCCACCCGGTCCTCGGACAGGTAGTCCATGCCGAGCAGCGTGCCGCGGCGGCTCTGGCAGAGCTCCATGATCGAGCCGATGAACTCGCTGGGGGCGAGGATCGTGGCCCTCACGACGGGCTCGTACACCTCGTCGATCTTGCCCTCGGGGAACTCGCTCGGGTTCGTGACCGTGTGCTCGGTGCCGTCCTCCATCAGGACGCGGTACACCACGTTCGGCGCGGTCGCGATCAGGTCGAGCCCGAACTCGCGCTCCAGGCGCTCGCGGATCACGTCCAGGTGCAGCAGGCCGAGGAAGCCGACGCGGAAGCCGAAGCCGAGGGCGGCGGAGGTCTCCGGCTCGTAGACCAGGGCGGCGTCGTTGAGCTGGAGCTTGTCGAGGGCGTCGCGCAGCTCGGGGTAGTCCGAGCCGTCCAGCGGGTAGAGGCCGGAGAACACCATCGGCTTGGGGTCCTTGTAGCCGCCGAGGGCCTCCTCGGCGCCCTTGTGCTGCTGGGTGATGGTGTCGCCGACCTTGGACTGGCGGACGTCCTTCACACCGGTGATCAGATAGCCCACCTCGCCGACGCCGAGGCCGTCGGCCGGGAGCATCTCGGGCGAGTTGGTGCCGATCTCCAGGAGTTCGTGGGTGGCGCCGGTGGACATCATGCGGATGCGCTCGCGCTTGCCGAGCTGGCCGTCGACGACCCGGACGTAGGTGACGACGCCGCGGTAGGAGTCGTAGACCGAGTCGAAGATCATCGCGCGGGCGGGGGCATCGGCGACGCCGACCGGCGCGGGCACCTCGCGGACCACGCGGTCCAGCAGCGCCTCGACGCCCAGACCGGTCTTGGCGGAGACCTTCAGCACGTCGTCCGGGTCGCAGCCGACCAGGTTCGCCAGCTCCTCGGCGAACTTCTCCGGCTGGGCGGCCGGCAAGTCGATCTTGTTGAGGACGGGGACGATCGCGAGGTCGTTCTCCATCGCCAGGTAGAGGTTGGCGAGGGTCTGCGCCTCGATGCCCTGGGCGGCGTCCACCAGCAGGACCGTGCCCTCGCAGGCGGCCAGGGAGCGGGAGACCTCGTAGGTGAAGTCCACGTGCCCCGGGGTGTCGATCATGTTCAGGATGTGCGTCTGGCCCTGGCCCTCGCCCTCGGTGGGCGCCCACGGCAGACGGACGGCCTGGGACTTGATCGTGATGCCGCGTTCGCGCTCGATGTCCATGCGGTCGAGGTACTGAGCACGCATCTGCCGCTGCTCGACCACCCCGGTCAGCTGGAGCATCCGGTCGGCAAGCGTCGACTTGCCGTGGTCGATGTGCGCGATGATGCAGAAGTTGCGGATCAGCGCCGGGTCGGTACGGCTCGGCTCGGGCACGTTGGGAGGAGTCGCGGGCACGCAGGGTCCTGATTCTTGAGACGCCCCGGCGACGCCTGGCGTCTCGTCTCGGGCGATGGCGGATCGATACGTAGCCTCCATGGTCCCACGCGTACGGGACTGCGCCCGGTTTGGGCCGCTCGGAAGCCGGCTGGTAACGTGGTCAGCTGTGTCTCGTGCCCGACGGGCGGGCGCTCCCGAGGGTCAACCGCGGGGGTCGTTCGCACCGCGCGGTGCAGGGGACGCGCTCATCGAAGATCAATCGAACCTGAAAAGGCTCTTTCGTGGCGAACATCAAGTCCCAGATCAAGCGGAACAAGACGAACGAGAAGGCGCGCCTGCGCAACAAGGCCGTCAAGTCCTCGCTCAAGACCGCGATCCGCAAGGCCCGCGAGGCCGTCGCCGCCGGCGACGTCGAGAAGGCCACCGCGGCCACGCGTGAGGCGTGCCGCAAGCTCGACAAGGCCGTCTCGAAGGGCGTCATCCACAAGAACGCCGCCGCCAACAAGAAGTCGGCGCTGGCGTCGAAGACTGCCACCCTGCAGGGCTGATCACCCAGGCACCACCTCCGGTGACGTCCCTCGTGGACGGCGACCGGAAGACTTGATCGTCGACGGATCCGAGCGGGCCCTCTCTCATCCGCTCCCCGTCGACGTCTCGGACCCGCACTTGGTCCTGCGTTCGCCACGCAGGTGCGGGCCCACCCAGCAGTAGCCGAAGGCCCCGAGCTCCCCGCTCGGGGCCTTCGGCATGGGGTCCGTGTGAGGCCCTAGGCTCGGGTGCCGCGGCCGGAGCGGGCCGCGCGGGCGATGGTGACGACGGCCTTCTCCAGCGCGTACTCCGGGTCGTCGCCGCCGCCCTTCACCCCGGCGTCCGCCTCCGCGACGGCGCGCAGCGCGACGGCCACGCCGTCCGGCGTCCAGCCGCGCATCTGCTGCCGCACCCGGTCGATCTTCCACGGCGGCATCCCCAGCTCCCGCGCCAGGTCGGCGGGGCGTCCGCCGCGGGCGGAGGAGAGCTTGCCGATGGCTCGTACGCCCTGGGCGAGCGCGCTGGTGATCAGCACGGGGGCCACGCCCGTCGACAGCGACCAGCGCAGGGCCTCCAGCGCTTCCGCCGCCCTGCCCTCCACGGCACGGTCGGCGACCGTGAAGCTGGACGCCTCGGCGCGGCCGGTGTAGTAGCGGCCGACGACGGCCTCGTCGATCGTGCCCTCGACGTCCGCCACGAGCTGGGAGACGGCGCTCGCCAGCTCCCGCAGGTCGCTGCCGATGGCGTCGACGAGGGACTGGCACGCCTCGGGCGTCGCGGACCGCCCGAGCGTGCGGAACTCGGACCGCACGAACGTCAGCCGCTCCGCCGGCTTCGTCGTCTTGGGGCAGGCGACCTCCCGGGCCCCCGCCTTGCGGGCCGCGTCCAGCAGCCCCTTGCCCTTGGCCCCGCCGGGGTGCAGCAGGACCAGGGTGATCTCCTCGACGGGCGCGCCGAGGTAGCCCTTGACGTCCTTGATCGTGTCGGCGGAGAGGTCCTGGGCGTTCCGCACGATCACGACCTTGCGCTCGGCGAAGAGCGACGGGCTCGTCAGCTCGGCCAGGGTGCCGGGCTGGAGCTGGTCGGCGGTGAGGTCGCGCACGTCCGTGTCGGCGTCGGCGGCCCGCGCCGCCGCCACCACCTGCTGCACCGCACGGTCGAGGAGCAGGTCCTCCTGCCCCACCGCGAGGGTGACCGGAGCGAGCGGGTCGTCTGTCGAGTTCTTCCTGGTGGCCATCGCGCTCCAGCATCCCACGGTGCACCGACAACCCCGCCCCGGGTGGCGGAGCACGAGCGGGCGCGAGGCGGCCCGGGGCGGGGCCTGCTGCGGACCGGGCCGCCGGACTGATGGCGGTCGGGGTCGGGGTCGGGGTCGGGGGTCGGGGTCGGGGTCGGGGTCGGGGTCGGGGGTCGGGGTCGGGGGTCGGGGCGGGTGACGGACAATGACCAGGTGAACGATGGACGACACGTGCTGGTGCTGCCGGACCGCGACGCCGCCGAGGAGGTGGCGCAGGAACTGGCCGACCGCTTCGGCGTGGCCAACGAGCCCCAGCTCGTACGGGACGCCCTGGCGGGCGAGGACGACGCCGAGGACGCCCAGTGGCTGGTCGTGGTGGAGGACCCCGCGGCCCGCCTCGACCCCGCGGCCCTCGATGACTTCGCCGCCGAGTACGAGGGCTGGCTCGAAGCGCCCCGCTGACGCCCCTGCCGGGGCGCGACGGGCGACGCCGGGACAGGTCAGCGGCGCGTGTCGCGCGGATCGACGGGCAGCCGGTCCAGCTGGATCCCGAAGCGGTCGCGGTACGCCGCAAGGACAGCGGCGTCGTCGGGCAGCTCCTCCGTGTGCCGCTCGCCGTGCGCGGTGGTGACCAGGGTGTGACCGCTGAGGGTGATCCGCCCGTCCTCGGTGAGCCGGGAGCAGACCAGGGACCGGGTGAAGTGGGACCGGGGCGAGGTGCTGTGCCACCAGGCGCCCGCCGCGAAGTCCGCCAGCACGCGCGGCCGGGTCTCGATGCGGAACTGCGGTTTCCCGTCCCGGTACAGGTCGAGGTCCCCGTGGTCCCCCGTCTCGACGAGCCGGAACGTCCCGGCCGGGTCCGACTGGTCCTCGCGCAGGTCGAAGGCGAGGGGGTGGTGGGTGTGGTCCCCGAAGCCGACGTCCACGAGCCAGCGCCCGGCAGCGCCCTCCGTCTCCACCAGCAGCACGAGGTGGTCGTGGGGAATCCCCAGCCGTCCGTCCTCGTCGAAGACCCGCGCCTGGAGGTGGGTCACGGCGTACCCGAGGTCCTTCAGCAACACGGCGAAGGCGCCGTTGAGTTCGTAGCAGAAGCCGCCGCGCCCCGCTCCCACGATCTTGTCGAGCAGCAGCTTCTCCTCCAGCACGATCTCCTCGTCGAGGTGCACCGAGAGGTTCTCGAACGGAACGCTCCGTAGGTGGCGCAGCTGCAACTCGCTCAAGTGCGCGACGTCTGCGTGCCGCGGGCGGTCCATCCCCAACCGAGCGAGATAAGCGTCCATGGGGACAGTGTGACCCCGCCCCGGCTCGCGCCGCAGCGTCTGCCTTCCGGCTTGGTCCCAAGGTCCGATCCCATGGGGACCAGCGACCGAGCGGTGTCTCCGTCCGGCGGCGGAGCGCCCGCGTCCTGCCACGGCGCGGGCCGCGCAGGGTCGCGCGCAGGCCGGGGCCCTCGCCCGTCACCGCGATCGGGCCGTGCTCGTCGGTGCGCAGCACGACCGCTCCCCCGGCCCGCAGCGCACGGACCGTACGGGGCGCGGGATGGCCGTAGCCGTTGTCCCGGCCGACGGAGATCAGCGCGAGGGAGGGGCGCAGCGCGCGCAACAGGCCGGGGTCCTGATGGGCGGAGCCGTGGTGGGCGACCTTGACGACGTCGACCCGGGGCATGACGGGCTGGGCCAGCAACAGGCCGCGCTGGGCGGGTGGTTCGAGGTCTCCGAGCAACAGCAGGGTGGGGCCGGCGGCGACGCGGACGAGGAGGGTGACGCTCGCGTCGTTGGGGCCCTCGGGCGACCCCGCGGCTGCGGTGGGCGCGGCGGGCCACAGGACCTGCCAGCTGAGCCGGCCGACAGTGCGCCGCTCCCCTCGGGCCGCGGGGAGCAGGGGCACACCGGCCTGCTCAGCCGTGCGGCGCACGAAAGCGCTCTGCTCGTGCGGTTCGTGGAAGGTGGTGGTCTGCACGGCGCCGACCGCCCGGCCCCGGAGGACTCCGGGAAGCCCCCGCACGTGGTCGGCGTGGAAGTGGGTCAGCACGACCAGGGGGACGCTGGTGACGCCCAGTTCGCGCAGGCAGCGATCGACGGCTTCGGGGTCGGGGCCGACGTCCACCACCACCGCGGAGCCCGCGCCGGCCGCCAGCACCCCCGCGTCCCCCTGCCCCACGTCGCACATCGCGAACGACCAGTCCGGCGGCGGCCAACCGGTGAGGACGCGGGTCAGTGGAGCGGGGCGGACCAGGGCGCACAGGAGCAGCAGGGCGCCGGCCACGGCCACCCAGGGCCGTCGGGGCAGGCGGCGGACGAGCGGGACGGCGAGGCCCGTGGTGGCGGCCAGCAGCAGCCCGCCGCGCCAGCCGCCCGGCCAGTCCACCTGCGCTCCTGGCAGCCCGGCGCCCGTGCGGGCGACCGCCGCGATCCATTCGGCGGGCCACCCTGCGCCCGCGGCGAGCACTTCGGCCGCGGGCATCGACACCGTGGCGGTGGCGAGGGCGGCGAAGCCGAGGACGGTCACCGGGGCGACCGCGAACTCGGCGGCCAGATTGCAGGGGATGGCCGTCAGGCTGACCTTCGCGGCGAAGACCACGACCACCGGGGCGCACACGGCCTGTGCCGCCCCGGCCGCGGCCAGCACCTCGGCGAGCCTCGGCCGCACGCCCTTGCGCACCAGGGCCGCGCTCCACCCCGGGGCGACGACCAGCAGCGCACCGGTGGCGAGGACGGAGAGCGCGAAGCCGTAGCTCCGGGCCAGCCAGGGGTCGTAGAGCACCAGTAGCAGCACGGCACCGGCGAGGGCGGGCAGGAGCGACCGTCGGCGCCCCGTGCCGACGGCGAGCAGGGTGATGGCACCGCAAACCGCCGCCCGCAGCACGCTCGGTTCGGGTCGGCACACCACGACGAACGCCAGCGTCAGTCCCCCGCCGACGAGCGCCGTCTGACGGAGCGGGATCCCCAGCCGAGGGGCGAGGCCGCCCCGCTCCGCGCGGCCCGCCCTGCTCGGCGGCCCGATCAGCAGCATCAGCACGATGGTGAGGTTGCTCCCCGAGACGGCCAGCAGATGCGTGAGGTCGGTCGCCTCGAACGCCGCCCGCAGCTCGGGGGTGATCCGTGCGGTGTCCCCGACGGTGAGTCCGGGAACCAGCGCGCGGGCGTCCGCGGGGAGTCCTTCGGTCGCCGCCCGCAGTCCGGCACGCAGCCCGCCCGCGGTGCGCTGCACGACGGACGGGGCGCCGATGACCTCGGGCGGCCGGTCCGCGCCGATCGCGATCACGGCCGCGAACCGGGTCTCGCCATCCATCGGCGGAGCGAGCCGCGCCGAGACCTTCAGCCGGGTCGACGGCAGCAGCTCCCGCCAGCGCGCGAGGGCCTGGGGCGCCCCTTGTGGTCGCACCAGAACCAGCACCGGCGTACGGACGGCTTCGGACGCCCCACCGGTCCCGACGACTCGTAGCGCCTCGGCTTCGATGGCGAGCGGTCGGACGGACGGCCCGCCACCGTCGCCGCTCCCGCGGGGGCGGGTGGGCCTCGGGTCGGCGGTCAAAGACAGTTCCACAGTGGCGTGGGCGTACCGCTCCGCGAGCCCGGGCACTGGCCCACGGCGCAGGTCAGCGCTGTGCAGCCCGGCTGCGGCAATGCCCGCGCCCGCGCACAACAGGACCGCCGCAAGCGCGGTCGCATGCTGCCCGTGCCACCGGCCGGCGCCTCGGCCCGGTCGCAACCACAGACGCCACGAGGGCTGTTCGGCATGGAGACCTCCGGCCTCGTGCCCGATCCGGTCGAACGTCTCGGTGCGGACCGGCTCTTGGGGGCGCGCCGGGCGGACGGGTGCCTGACTGGCGCAAGTCCTGCTGCCCCCGGTCCGGAGCCAACCGGCGGCCATCGGCACGAGCAGCACGGCTGCCGCCGCGAGACAGAGCGCCGCGCTCGGCGCCGTCCACCGCTCGGGCGCACCGACGGCCAGGGCCGAGGCGCCCCAGGCTGCCACCGCCGGCAGCACCAGGCGCAGATCGGCCGGGCCCTCCCAACGGGGGTGGGACGCCCCCAGTCGGTGTCCGGACGCGGCGTGGACCGCTGGGCGCCTCATGGCCGTACGAGGGGCTTGAGGTCGGCAAAACGTCGGGCGCCGATTCCGTCGACCTCGCGCAGCTCGTCGACGGACCGGAATCCGCCGTGCTGCGTGCGGTAGTCGACGATGTGCTGGGCGAGCACGGGGCCGACGCCGGGCAGGGTGTCGAGCTGCTGCACGGTCGCGGTGCTCAGGCTCACCGGGCCGGGCGGCCGCGTCCCCGGGGCAGCGGCACCCGCCGCAGCTCCCGCAGCATCACCGGGCGCCCCGCCAGGCGGGGCCGCGCCCGGCGGCAGCGGTACCCCGACCACGACCTGCTCTCCGTCCATCAGCACCCGTGCGCGGTTGAGCCCGGTCAGATCAGCGCCTTCTTTGGGGCCTCCCGCAGCCGTGAGGGCGTCGGTGACCCGCGAGCCCGCGGGCAACTTGAGCACCCCGGGCCGCCGCACCTTGCCGCTCACGTCCACCACGATCCGCCCGCCCGGCCCCGCACCGGTCGGTGATGACGCCCCGGGCGCGGGTAGCTCGGACGACTCGAGCGGCCTCGCCAAAGGCGCGCCCTGCTGAACCAGTTCGGGAGCGCGAACCGTCTCGGGCCTGCCCAGCCAGAAGTGGTACGCCGCGAACGCCGCTGCCACCACCAACACGACCGTCAGCGCGGCGAGGGATCTCGGCTCAAGCCCACATCTGAGCTGCAACCAGACCGGTAACCGGTCCCGCAACGCAAGCCCGGCGCCGCGCAGCGCATCGCCCCGCCCCGGCTCGCCCGCAGGCCGGGCCCCCGGGCGAGGACCGAAGTCCGCGCCGGTGGCCGGCCCTTCGTCCGTCAGTCCGGTGCGCGCCGAATCACCACGAGGACCGCCGCCGAGCAGAAACGCGTCCGCCCTCGCGCGGGCGTGCCCGACAGCAGCGGGATCTGGCGCATGACGTCTCACGCGCAACCGCGGCGGGCGGACCACCCGACGGCCCCGGCCCGGCCCCGCCCCTCGACCGGCGCCCAGGCGGCCCGAGCCGACGACACGGACGGTGGCCGGACTCGTCCCCGAGCCCCAGTCCGTATCCACGCTCGCGCCCGCGTCCGACCCCGACGCGGGGTCCTGAGCGGGGTCCCGGGCAGGGACCGTGACCGGTCGGCGCCGTGGACGAACGCGGCCGTCGGACGTCGGGCCCCGGCCGGGTCCACTCGTAACAGAGCGTGATCGAAGTGCCATGCGTACGACCGTAGGCACCTTCGACAGAACCCGCTGAACTCACCCAAATTCCGTGGATAACCACCGTGTTGTGGAAAACTCCGTCACCCGTACGGGGACCATCAGTGCAGAATCCCGCCCCACAAGCCGAACAATCCGGCGCGGCACCGCAACCCCTCACGCCACGCCCCACCAGCCACCCCGGGGCAGCTCAGTGCGGTGAGACCACCGCTCCCAACAGCCCCGGCCCCGTGTGCGCCCCGATCACCGCGCCCACCTCGCTGACGTGCAGCTCCGCCAGCCCCGGCACCCGTTCCCGCAGCCGCTCGGCCAGCGCGGCGGCCCGCTCCGAAGCGGCCAGGTGGTGCACCGCGATGTCCACGCTCCCCGCCCCCGCGCACTCGACGGCCAGTTCCTCCAGCCGGGCGATCGCCTTCGACGCCGTCCGCACCTTCTCCAGCATCTCGATGCGACCGCCGTCGAGTTGGAGGAGCGGCTTCACCGCGAGCGCCGAACCCAGCAGCGCCTGCGCCGCCCCGATCCGACCACCGCGCCGAAGGAAGTCCAGGGTGTCGACGTAGAAGTACGCGGCGGTGCCGGCGGCCCGCTTCTCCGCCGCGGCCACCGCCTCGTCGAGCGTGCCGCCGCACTCCGCGGTCTCCGCCGCGGCCAGCGCGCAGAACCCGAGGGCCATCGCCACCATGCCGGTGTCCACCACCCGCACCGGCACCGGAGCGTCCTTGGCGGCGAGCACGGCCGCGTCGTACGTACCCGAGAGCTCCGCCGACAGATGGAGGGAGACGATGCCGGTCGCGCCTGCCGCCGCGCACGCGCGGTACGTCTCGGCGAACACCTCCGGGTTCGGCCGGGACGTGGTCACCGGACGTCGCTTCTGGAGGGCGGCGGCGAGCGAGCGCGCCGAGATCTCCGTGCCCTCCTCCAGCGCCTGATCGTCCAGGACCACCGTCAGCGGCACCGTCACGATGCCGTGGTGCTCCACGGCCGGCGGCGGCAGGTAGGCCGTTGAATCGGTGACGATCGCGACATGGGGGGACATGCCCCGGAGGTTACCGGTCAGGGGCGCGGGACGGCAGTCCGGCCCCTCAGGCCCCTCGGCCCACGCGCGGGGTTCCGACCGCGGCGCACCACAGTGCCCCGCGGTCGCAGCACCACGGCCGGCGGCGGCAGTTGTGGCATCAGTTGGTGGTCTCGGGGCGGGCCGTCTTCTGCCAGGGATAGTGCTCCTGCCGCGGATCCCGCGCGGTGATCGCCGGCGGCTCGGCCCCGGCCTCCCGCTCCTCGCGACCAGCACCAGCACCAGCACCAGCACCAGCACCAGCACCAGCACCAGCACCAGACCCTGCCTGTTCGCCGGCCCCCGCGCCAGCAGTCGGCTGCGCCGGCTGGCTCGAATCGTCCTCCGCCCAGGAACGCCCGGAGGGCGAGCCCGAGGCAGCCTCGGGGGCAGAACTCTCGGTCCAGTGCCGCAGCGCACCCGCCTCCATGTCGATCTGCGTGCTCAGCACGTCGAGGTCGTCCTCGGCGAACTTCTGCGCACGATCACGCGCGGCCCACCGCAGCGACTCCGCCGAGTGCACGATCCGCTCCATCCGCTCCCGCAGCTCCGGCAGCCGCGCCGCCACGGTGCTCCGGTCGGGCTCCCGCTCCAGCCGCTTGAGCTCGTCGTCCAGCTCGTGTCCGTGCACGCTGAGCCGCTCGAAGAGGGCGAGGGACTCCGAGAGTCCCGAGTCCTCCGCCACGCCCGCCCGCAGCGCGTCCTGCGTGGCCCGCATCGAAGTCCGCAGCGACAGCCGGAGCTGGGCCAGCTCCCCCGCGACCCCGACCTGACCGAGGCTCTTGGCCCGCAGGGTGGTCTCCTCGACCGTGCGCCGCGCCTGCGTGACGGTGCGCTCCACGCCCCGCTTCGCCGCGCCCACGGCCTTGACCGTGACATAAGCCCCCAAACCGACGAAGGCGAAGAAGAGCAGCGCCAGAATCAAGATCACGGCTTCCATGGGCGGCCCTTCGACATCGGTTGTGGTCCTTCCAACGGTAAACGGAACGGGCAGGCCGCGGGTTCCAGCAGAACCCTCAGCCTGCCCTTGGGAAGACCCCTGGTTGGCCCCCGAGAAGACCCCGGAGTAACCCCGAGGACGGCACCGCACGAGGACGAGGACGCCCAACGGCGATGCCACCCGTGATGCGTTCCGCGACGACGGCGTTACGCAGGGACGACGGGGACGGCCCTACGCAGGTACGACGGGGGCGGTGTCACGCGGGGACGATGTTGACCAGCTTCGGCGCCCGGACGATCACCTTCCGGATGCCCGCGCCGTCCAGCGCCGCCACCACCGCCGGGTCCGCCAGCGCCAGCGCCTCCAGCTCCTGCTCCGAGATCGAAGGCGGCACCTCCAGACGCGCCTTGACCTTGCCCTTGATCTGCACCACGCAGGTCACGGCCTCGTCCACGACATACGCCGGATCGGCCACCGGGAAGGGCCGGTGCACCACCGAGTCGGTGTGGCCCAGCCGCCGCCACAGCTCCTCGGCGACGTGCGGCGCCAGCGGCGCGACCAGCAGCACCAGCCGCTCGACCACGTCCCGCGGCACGGCCCGACCCGCCTTGGTCAGGTGGTTGTTCAGCTCGGTGATCTTGGCGATGGCGGTGTTGAAGCGCAGCCCCGCCATGTCCTGGCCGACCCCGTCGATGGCCTTGTGCAGCGCCCGCAGCGTCGCCTCGTCGGCCGTGCCGGCGTCCGCGACCGCGACCTCGCCGGTCGCCTCGTCGACGACGTTCCGCCACAGCCGCTGGAGCAGTCGGTACTGCCCGACGACGGCACGGGTGTCCCACGGCCGCGACACGTCCAGCGGACCCATCGCCATCTCGTACAGTCGCAGCGTGTCCGCCCCGTACTCGGCGCAGATCTCGTCCGGAGTGACGGCGTTCTTCAGGGACTTGCCCATCTTGCCCAGCTCGCGCTTCACGCGCTCGCCCTCGTGGAAGAAGCCGCCGTCCTGCTCCTCCACCTCAGTGGCCGGCACCGGGAACCCGCGGGCGTCCCGGTAGACGTATGCCTGGATCATGCCCTGGTTGAACAGCCGGTGGAACGGCTCCACGGAGGAGACGTGACCCAGGTCGAACAGCACCTTGGACCAGAACCGCGCGTACAGCAGGTGCAGTACGGCGTGCTCCTGACCGCCCACGTACAGGTCGACGCCGCCGTGCGGCTTCTCCTCGGTCGGCCCCATCCAGTACCGCTCGATGTCGGGCGCGACCAGCTCGCGGTCGTTGTCCGGGTCCAGGTAGCGCAGCTCGTACCAGCACGAACCCGCCCAGTTGGGCATGGTGTTGGTCTCGCGGCGGTACCGGCGGGGGCCGTCGCCCAGGTCCAGGGTGACGTTCACCCAGTCCTCGTTGCGCGACAGCGGAGTCTCGGGCTCGGTGTCGGCGTCGTCCGGGTCGAAGGTGCGCGGCGAGTAGTCGTCCACCTCCGGCAGTTCCAGCGGCAGCATCGAATCGGGCAGCGGGTGCGCGACGCCGTCCTCGTCGTAGACGATGGGGAACGGCTCGCCCCAGTAGCGCTGCCGGCTGAACAGCCAGTCGCGCAGCCGGTAGGTGACCGTGCCCTCGCCGATGCCCTCCTCGCGCAGCCAGCCGATCATCTTGGCCTTGGCCTCGGCGACGTCCAGGCCGTCCAGGGAGATCCTGTCGTTGGCGGAGTTGATCGCCGGCCCCTGGCCGGTGTACGCCTCGCCCTCCCAGCCCTCCGGCGGCCGTACGGTGCGGATGATCGGCAGCTCGAACGCCTCCGCGAACTCCCAGTCCCGCTCGTCCTGTCCGGGGACGGCCATGATCGCGCCGGTGCCGTAGCCCATCAGGACGTAGTCGGCGACGAAGACGGGGACGCGGGTACCCGACACCGGGTTGACCGCGTACGCACCGGTGAAGACGCCGGTCTTGTCCTTGTGCTCGGTCTGCCGCTCGACGTCGCTCTTGTTCTGCGCCTGCTTGCGGTACGCGGCCACGGCGTCGGCCGGGGTCGCGGCGCCGCCCGTCCAGGCGTCCTTGACGCCCTGGGGCCACTCGGCGGGCAGGATGGAGTCGATCAGGTCGTGCTCGGGCGCCAGGACCATGTAGGTGGCGCCGAACAGGGTGTCGGGGCGGGTGGTGAAGACCGTGACCGCCGCGTCCTCGTGGCCGTCGACCGCGAAGTCCAGGCGGGCGCCCTCGGAGCGGCCGATCCAATTGCGCTGCTGCAGCTTGATGGCGTCCGGCCAGTCCAGCGCGTCCAGGTCGTCCAGCAGCCGGTCCGCGTAGGCGGTGATCCGCATGTTCCACTGGCGCAGGTTGGCCTTGAAGACGGGGAAGTTGCCGCGCTCGGACCGACCGTCGGCGGTGACCTCCTCGTTGGCCAGCACGGTGCCCAGACCGGGGCACCAGTTGACTGGGGAGTCCGACGCGTACGCCAGTCGGAACCCGCCCAGGACCTCCGCGCGCTCCGCCGCGCTCAGCTCGCCCCACGCGCGCGGGGTGCCGGGCACGGCGCGCCCCGCCTCGAACTGGGCGACCAGCTCGGCGATCGGCCGGGCCCGGCCCGCCTCCTCGTCGTACCACGAGTTGAAGATCTGGAGGAAGATCCACTGGGTCCAGCGGTAGTACGAGGGGTCGATCGTCGCGATCGACCGGCGCTGGTCGTGCCCCAGGCCCAGCCGGCGCAGCTGCCGCTTCATGTTCTCCATGGCGGCTTCGGTGGAGACCCGGGGGTGCGTGCCGGTGGCGATGGCGTGCTGCTCGGCGGGCAGGCCGAAGGCGTCGAAGCCCAGGGTGTGCAGGACGTTGTGGCCCGTCATGCGCTGGTAGCGGGCGTACGCGTCGGTGGCGATGTAGCCCAGCGGGTGCCCGACGTGCAGACCGGCGCCGGACGGGTACGGGAACATGTCCATGATGAACTTGCGCGGCCGGGCGACCACCTCGGAGTCGCCCGCCAGGTCACCGCTGGGGTTCGGCGTCTCGTAGGTGCCCTCCGCCTCCCAGACGTCCTGCCAGCGTGCCTCGATGTCGGCGGCCATGGCTGCCGTGTACCGGTGCGGCGCGGCCACCTGCGCAGCAGATGCGGCAGAAGCGGCGGAATTCATCTCGCTCATGGTCCTCAAAGCTCCATCGATCGTCTCTGCTTGCGGTCGGGAAGGGCTCGTGGCCCACCGTCGAGTGGCCCACAAACAAAAGGACCCCTCGCACAGGAGGGGACGCCGCGCCGATTCCGACCGGATTCTTCATCCGTCGGGACTGATCAGCGCGGCTCGCTAAGCAGAAGGCGTACGGCACGCATGGCGCCAGGGTACCGCAGCGGGCCTGGCGGACGCGCGCGGGTACGGGGCGCGCGGTGTCGCACGGAACCCGTCGCCGGGTCCGGTGATCGAGACGACGGAAGGGATATCGAGACGAGCGGAGGCCGCCGCCGTATCCAACGGCATGGAGATCGAAATGCGGCGACCGGAGCACGGCGGTCGAGCGCCGCTCTTACCACGCGTATCGCCCCTATCCAGGGCAAGGCCAACGGGCATTGACAGCGCCCGCCTCCTCGATACCGGCAAACCCCGAACCGCTCAGTATGCGTCGACCTAGCATGCGACCACCGGGACCGCACTTCCCGCCCCCTCGGAGCCGCCCATGAAGCCCCACCGCAAGAGCCGTTCGTCGCCGGTGCCTCGTGCGGGGCCCAGCCGCGCGGTGCGGGGCGGGCTGTTGGTGGCCGCGGCCGTGTGCCTGCCACTGCTCGCCGTCGGCAGCGGCGACGACGTCCGCGCGGCGCTGGACTCCACCACCGGCGTCCTGTCCCTGGTGGCGCTGACCGCGTCCATCGCCTGGGGGCTGCTCGCCACCGACCGGCTGCTGCTCTCGCCGCGCCACCGCCTCGTCGCCCAGGCCGTGCACCGGGCGACCGCGGTGGGAGCGCTCGGTTTCCTGCTGCTGCACGCCGCTGTGAAGGTGTCGCTCGGGCACGTGCCGCTGCTCGGCGCGCTGGTGCCCTTCGGGCTCGGCGTGACCAGTACGGAGGGCCTGATCGGCTTCGGCGCGCTCGCGGGGGTCCTCATGGTGGTCACGGGGGCCACCGGGGCGCTGCGCAGCGCCCTCGCCGGCAACGTCCGGGTCGCGGGACGCTGGCGGTCCCTGCACGTGCTGGCCTATCCCGGCTGGTGCTTCGCCCTGGTGCACGGGTTGTTCGCGGGACGCCCCGCGCCGACCTGGGTGGTGGCGGCGTACGGTGCGGCGCTGATCGGCGTCGCGGGCGCCCTCTCCCTGCGGCTGCTGCCGCGACCCGCCCAGCGCCGGCTGGCCGCCCGGATCGCCGCGCTGACGGACGGCGGTCGGGACACCGGAACAAAAGAAGCGCCGCCGGCACCTATGGCTGGCGTCGATCGATCCCGCACTCCTCCGACCGCGCCCCAGGACGTACGGCAGACGGCACCGTGGCGCCCCGAGCGCGCGACTGTGGGCAGGCACCAGCAGCAGCCGCGCCTCGCGCCGCCGTTCCCGCAGTTGTACGAGGCACCACCGCCCCCTGCTGCCGAGCCTGTCGAGCACAGCAGGGACCTCGGGGCCGGTTCCCTCTCCGGCACCGGAATGTCCGCCGCCTACAGGGCGGTCTCCCGCGCGCGCGGGTCCGGTGGAACGGCGCCCTTGGCCGAGCGCGTGCCGATGACGGACGAACTGCCCGGCGTACCCGAGCAGCCGTACGGGCCCGAGGCATGGCGCACGCCTTCCCCTCCGCCTGCCCCACCCGTGCCGCCGTCGTACGTACCGGGCCCCGCCCCCGTACCGCCGACCGCTCCGCCCCAGCAGCCCCTTCCGTACGGCCATGGCACCCCGGCCCCGTATGCCGACCAGGCCCCGGGCGTACCGACCACCCCGCCCTCCCCGTACGACATCGACACCGCCGGTGCCCCGCCCGGGCCCCACCCGCCGCGGGCGGGCGAGCCCTGGGGCGCGCCCGCTGGAGACCGACCGTGAACCACCCCCTCCCCGACGTCCCCGAGGTCCGCGTCGTCGGCCTCCCCCAGCTCACCCAGGGCTTCGACCTCGTCGAGCGGCTGGACCTCGGCCTGCACCTGAAGGTGCACGGCCCCCTCGAACCGGTCACCGGCGAACTGCTGGCCCGGCTGACCGAGGAGATATCCCTGCGCGGCCGGGGCGGCGCGGGCTTCCCCTTCGGCCGGAAGCTGCGCGCGGTGGCCGCGTCCGCGATCCGACGCGGGGCGCGGCCCGTCGTCGTGGTCAACGGCAGCGAGGGCGAGCCGGCCTGCCGCAAGGACACCGTCCTGCTGAACCGTTCGCCGCACCTGGTCCTCGACGGGGCGCTGCTGGCCGCCGAGGCGCTGGGGGCCCGCACCCTGGTCGTCGCGGTCACCCGCGACTCCACCGAGATCTCGATCCGGGCGGCGCTCGCCGAGCGCGGCCTGTCGGACCGTCGCGGACACCAGATGCGCGCCCGGGTCGTACGGAACCCGGAGCGCATGGTCTCCGGCGAAGCGTCCGCGGTGATCCGGGCGATCAACGGCGGTCCCGCCCTACCGCCGGGCCGTCGGGTGCGGGCCGCCGAGAGCGGCGTGGGGGGCGCGCCGACGCTGCTCTCCAACGCCGAAACGTTCGCTCAGCTCGCGGTCGCCGCCCGGATCGGGGCGCACCGTTACCGCCGCACCGGCACCGCGACGGAGCCGGGCACGGTCCTGTTGACGATCTCCGGTGCGGTGGCGCGGCCGATGGTCGTGGAGGTGCCCACAGGAGTGCCGCTGCGCTACGTGCTCCAGCTCGCGGGCGCCCCGCCGGAGCCCGAGGGGGTGCTGACCGGCGGCTACCACGGAGAGTGGATCGGCACCGCCGCGGTCCACGAGGCGGTGGTCTCGCGCGAGTCCCTGGCGTCCGTGGGCGGCTCGCTCGGCGCGGGCGCGATCTTGCCCATCGGGTCGGACACCTGCCCGCTGGGCGAGGCGCTGCGGGTCGCGCACTGGCTTGCGGCGGAGACGGCCGGCCAGTGCGGGCCGTGCCGGCTGGGCCTGCCCGCCGCGGCCGGCGGGCTGGCGGACGTGATCAACGGCGGCGGTCCGACCGCGTTGGAGGCCCTGCGCGAGGTCACCCGGGCGGTCCGGGGGCGGGGGGCGTGCAAGCACCCGGACGGCTCGGCCCGCTTCTTCGCCTCCACGCTGTCCGCGTTCACCGACGACCTGGCCGCCCACGTGCTGTACGGCGGGTGCGGACGGGAGACGCAGGGCGTGCTGCCGCTGCCGCTGCCGGACTACGGGGACGTGGCGGAGCAGGGGCAGAGCGGCGAGAGGATCGTCATCGACTGGACGTTGTGTCAGGGGCACGGCCTGTGTGCGGACGTCGTGCCGGAGCTGATCGGGATCAACCCGGACGGGTTCCCCTCGGTGGCGGACGCCGTGGTGCCGGTGCATCTGCGGGGGCGCGCGCAGCGCGCCGTGCGCCGCTGCCCCGCGCTGGCGATGCGCATCGAGCAGACGGCCCCGCCGGAGTCGGACGGGGCGTCGCGCCCTGCGCTGCCCGTCGCGCACCGCAGGGCGCTGGGCAGCGACCCGCGCTGAGCGCCCTCAGACAGGGCGGGCCTGAGCAGGGCCAAACAAGAATCCCGCCGGACCGACGGGTCCTGGCGGGATCTTTGGTTTCCGTCCCTCGTCGAGACGGAGGTTGTGGAGCTAAGGAGAATTGAACTCCTGACCTCCTGCATGCCATGCAGGCGCTCTACCAACTGAGCTATAGCCCCTTGCGAGATGTCGCCCGGCCGGTTTCGTTCTCCGTGTCGCGGCGACGTCGACAACATTAACGCTCATCAGGGCGCTTCACCAAATCCGTTTCCGGCGCCCTGCCCGGGGTACCGTCCCCGGGCTCGGCGCCGGCCGCAGCTATGCCGTGGCGAACGAGTAGAAGCGCTTCAGCGTGCAGTGTTCGTCCAGCAGGCGGCCGTAGATCGGCTCGCCTTCCAGCTCCCGGTACGTCTCGATCGGGTCGCCTTTTATGATCAGCGCCCGCGCGCATTCCTCGCACCAGTACTGGTAGTCGGGGTTGATCGGGTCCATGTCGCGAACGATGGGCGTACCGCTGCCGCACCAGTCGCATTTACGCCTGTGTGCCCCCATCAGTCAGCTCCAGCAGTGGCCGCAGGACGTGCACACGAAAGAGACTCCACCATTGTCGCCGAGGACCTGGGCGACATGCGCCGATCCACAGGACGGGCAACTGAGGAGGGCACGCCCGTCCACCGCGGCGAGCAGGGCTCCATCGTCCTGGCTCGTACTGGCGGACATCGTGCACTCCTTCCCGTTCCGGCCGGTGTCCCCTCCGGCCGTCCGATTCTGCCACGACCAGGGCTGACAGGTCAGCGGCGTTCGCGCACGAGATGGGCCGCGGCCCCCAGGACCGACACGAAGGCCAGCGCGAGCGAACACCACCACCAGCCCTCGGCGGACCCTTCGGCTCCGGTAGCCGTCCGCTGGCTGAGGAACAGCGTGCCGAAGACGGCCACTCCCAGGACCTGTCCCAGTTGGGTGACGGTCACCAACAGTCCACTGGCGTCGGACGCGTCCTCCTGGCGTACGGTCGCCAACGCACCGGAGAGCACCGGGCTGAAGGCCGCCGCCAGGCCCGCACCGAGGCCGACGAGCGCGGGCAGCAGCAGGAGGCCACGTCCTCCCCGTTCCGCCACAGAAGCCCGCAGACGGCCGTGGAGAGCCCCGCGAGGGCGAACCCGGCGGGGACCAGCGCCGGTTGGAGCCGCGCCGGCCAGCGCTGCCAGGTGAGTCCCGCCAGGCCGAAGGCCAGGGCCGTCGGCGCGAACAGGAGCCCGGCGCGCAGGGGTTCGTACCCGAGTCCGTCCTGTACGTGGAGCGCGGCGGCGAAGACGAAGCCCGCGTTCGCGGCCATCGCGACGGCGATGCTGAAGGCGGCCGGACCCATGCCCGGGATCCTCAGGACGCGAGGGGCGATCAGCGGGGCGCCGCCGCGCCGGGCGAGCTGTGACTCGTACGCGAGGAAGGCGCCGAAGACGACGGTGGACGCCGCGATCCCGATCCAGGTCCACGCGGGCCAGCCCGTCTCGTGGCCGAGCACCAGGGGCACCGTCAACAGGCAGACGGCGAGGGCGAGCAGGACGAGTCCCGGCAGGTCGAGGCCGCGCGCGGACCGGTCGCCGGGGTCGCGCGGCAGCACCCGCAGCCCCAGCAGCAACAGCGCAGCGCCGATGGGGACGTTCACCAGGAAAACCGGGCGCCACGCCAGTCCGAACAGGTCCGCACTGACCAGGACCCCGCCGACCACCAGCCCGGAGACCGCGCCGAGGGCGAGCACCGCGGAGTACGCCCCGAGCACGCGCGCGCGTGCCTCGCCGGTGAAGTTGCGTTGGATCAGGCTGAGCACCTGGGGGATCAGCAGGGCCGCTCCCACGCCCTGGACCAGTCGGAAGCCGATCAATTGCCCGGTGTCGGCGGCGAGTCCGCAGGCGAGGGAGGCGGTCGTGAAGAGGGCGAGCCCGCCGGTCCACATCCGCCGGTGCCCGAGCAGGCCGCCCAACCGGGCGCCGGTGACGAGGAACACGGCGTACGCGATGGTGTAGCCGGCGGCGACGAGTTGCAGACCGGCGCCGGACGCGCCGAGTTCGGCGCGCATGGTGGGGATCGCCGTGCTGACGACGAAGGTGTCCAGCAGCGCCATGAACTGCGTGCCCAGCAGGGCCACCAGCAGCAGGGCCGGCCGGCCGCCGGGGCGCTTGTCAGTGCCGGGCCCTTTACTGGACGTACGGAGGTCGCCGGGGTTCGGCGGGCGGGAGGAGGTGGTCGACATGAGGTGGAGCCTGCCGGCGGTCCGGTACGGGTACTGAGAGCCCGCTGATACTGGTACTGGCAGCACCTGGCACGGTGCGCCAGCGGCGTCGACCATGGGGGACGTGACGACGATGACGACTGCCGACGGCACGGGCGGCACCACGGACGCGGCCGGCGCGGACGCGACGACCGGCTCGGGACGGCACCGCGGCAGACGCTCCTGCCGCCGCCGGCCAGAGCTCGCCGCCTTCCTGCGCAGCCGGCGGGCCCGGGTGACGCCCGCGGACGTCGGCATGCCGCCCGGCGCCCGGCGGCGCACGCCCGGACTGCGCCGCGAGGAGGTCGCCCAGCTCTCCGGCGTCGGCGTGACGTGGTACACGTGGCTGGAGCAGGGCAGGCCGATCAATGCGTCGCCCCAGGTCCTCGACGCGATAGCGCGCACGCTGCGGCTGGGCCCGTCCGAGCGCCAGCACCTGTACCACCTGGCGCAGGTGCCGTACGAGCAGAAGGTGCGGGAGGACCCCACCGGAGTGGGGCCCGAGGTTCAGGGCATCCTCGACGCCCTCGATTCCCGCCCCAGCGTGGTCTACAACGCCCGGTACGACGTCCTGGCGAGCAATCGGAGCTACGACCGGCTGTTCCGGAGCGAGCTGTTCGTGGGCAAGGGCCGGGGGAACGTGCTGTGGACGCTCTTCGTCGCGGCGGGGTGGGACCAGTGCCCGGTGCTCTACCCGGAGGTGGAGCTTCCGCTGATGGTGGCGCAGTTCCGCGGGGCGTACGGACGGCACGTGGGCGAGCCCGCCTGGGACTCGTTCGTCAGGGAGCTGTCGACGGCCAGTGACCACTTCGCCGAGCTGTGGCGCAGCGGGGACGTGGTGCTGCCGGGGCCGCGGATCAAGACGTTCCGCCATCCCGCCGTGGGTGTGATGCGGATGTCCTCGGTGTCCATGGAGATCAACGGCATGCCCGAGTGCCGGCTGGTGGTGTACTCCGCGGGCGACGAGGAGAGCGGGCAGCGGCTGGACGGGCTCCGGAAGCTCGACGAGCAGGGGGCGCTGTGAGGCGTACGGCCGGCACGGGACGAGGACGGGGGCCGGGCCGGGCCGGGCCGGGACAACGAGAGATCCCGCCCTCGAAGGAGGACGGGATCTCGGGGTGTGGAGCTAAGGAGAATTGAACTCCTGACCTCCTGCATGCCATGCAGGCGCTCTACCAACTGAGCTATAGCCCCTGGCGTTCTTCGCGCTCGGCGCTGCGAACAAGAAGAACTTTAGCCTGCGACCAGCCGGAAAGTGAAATCCGGTGGAGCGGGGCCGGGCGAACGGTCCGGGTCAGGTGTCGTCGCCCAGGACCGGCTCGGGCAGCGTGCCGGCGTTGTGCTCCAGCAGCCGCCAGCCGCGCGCGCCCTCGCCGAGGACGGACCAGCAGCAGTTGGAGAGGCCACCGAGGCTCTCCCAGTGCCGGGAGTCCAGGCCCAGGAGGCGACCGATGGTGGTGCGGATGGTGCCGCCGTGGCTGACGACGACCAGGGTGCCGTCCTCGGGCAGCTTCTCGGCGTGCTCCAGGACGACGGGCGCGGCACGGTCGGCGACCTCGGTCTCCAGCTCGCCGCCGCCCCTGCGCACGGGCTCGCCGCGCTTCCACGCCGCGTACTGCTCGTGGTGGCGCTCGATGATCTCCTGGTGGGTCAGGCCCTGCCAGACGCCCGCGTACGTCTCGCGCAGGGCTTCGTCGTGCGCGACCGGCAGCCCCGTCACCTCGGAGAGCTCGGCGGCGGTGGCCGCGGCCCGCTTCAGGTCGGAGGCGACGATCGCGTCCGGCTTGAGCGACGCGAGCAGCCGGGCCGCGCGACGGGCCTGGGCGATGCCGGTGTCGGTCAGGGCGATGTCCGTGGTGCCCTGGAAGCGACGCTCAAGGTTCCACGCGGTCTGGCCGTGCCGCCACATGACGACGCGACGGCCGGAGCGCTTGTATGCGTCCTCGTTCAGCTCAACTCACCGTCCGTGCCGCCGGTCAGCTCCGCGTGCTCCTTGCCCTTGCCGCGGGTCTTCACGGCGTCTTCGGGCAGGGGCAGCTCGGGGCAGTCCTTCCACAGCCGCTCCAGGGCGTAGTAGACGCGCTCCTCGCTGTGCTGGACGTGGACCACGATGTCGACGTAGTCGAGGAGGATCCACCGGGCGTCGCGGTCGCCCTCGCGGCGCACCGGCTTGGCCCCCAGCTCCTTCAGCAGCCGCTCCTCGATCTCGTCGACGATCGACTTGACCTGGCGGTCGTTGGGGGCGGAGGCGATGAGGAAGGCGTCGGTGATGGACAGCACGTCACTGACGTCGTACGCGATGATGTCGTGCGCGAGCCGGTCGGCCGCGGCCTGCGCGGCGGTGTTGACGAGCTCGATGGAGCGGTCCGTAGCGGTCACAAAGCTGGCTTTCTTCGACGGTCGGATACCACCCAAGGGTCTCACGGACCGCTGACAACCCCTGCCCCCTTTGTTGACGGCCCCCGCGGGCCCGACCCGGCCCCTTCAAAAAGGGGCCAGGTCAGGGCCGGGCGACAGGTCGACGGGTGCGGTGGATCACCCCGTGGGGAAGTCCTTGCCGAGGACGACGCTGACGTCGGCGTTGGGGGGCGCCTTGCCCTGCTTCACCGCACCGGCCGGCAGGCCCAGCGTCTTGGCGATCTCCGCCGCCTCCGCCTTCCGCGCCTCGTCACCGTAGGTGACCTGGGACGCGGCTGCGGTGTCCGCCTTGCCGCCGTCGACGACCGCGTAGCCGGCGTTCACCAGTGAGATCCGGGCCTTCTCGGTGGCCGCGGCCCCTCCCGTGGCGTTCTTGATGCCCACGCGGACGGCCGCGCCCTGCTCGGGAGCGGTGACGGAGCCGCCCAGGACGTTCTTGACGACGTCGACGGACGCCTGCTCGCTGAGGGTGCCGTCCGGCTGGACGGGCAGCAGCGCCGTGGTGTGGTCGCCGCCCTTGGCGTGGTCGGCGAGCTTGGCGAGGGAGGCACCGAGGTCCTTCTCGGTCAGGGAGGGGTCGAGGATCTGCGCCAGGGTCTCCACGGTGACGGTCGCGGACTGCGCGTCGCTCGGGAACTTCTTCAGCACGCCCAGCATGACCTGGCCGAAGCGCTGGAGCTGCTGGGCCTCGGACTCGCCGGGGCCGAGGTGGGTGGCGTACGCGACGGCCGCGCGGCCGTTCAGGGTCTGGTTCTCGCCCTTGGGCACCAGCGGCGCGGCGCCCTTCTTGGCGCCGGGGACCTCGGCGTCCGTCGTCAGGTCGATGCTGCCGACGAGTTCGACCAGGTTCTCCAGGAAGGGGGTGTCGAGCCGCCACGTACCGCTGATCTTCGCACCGAGCAGGGCGCCGACGGCCTCGCGGGTGCCGGCCGAGCCGTCCTCCTCGACGGACTTGCCGAGGGTGGTGGCGGCGCCGTCCTCGCCGGCGACGCCGAGGGCGTTCGGGAGCAGCACCGTGGTGCCCCGGCCGGCGGTGACGTTGTCGACGAGGAGCACGGTGGACGTGCCCTCCTTCTTGGTGTTGTGCAGGTGCACCACGATCACGTCGCGCTTCTGCGGGCCGCCGGCCGTGCTCTTCCCGCCGTCGTCGGACAGGCCCGGCAGCTTGCCCGCGGCCCAGAGGTAGCCGACGCCGCCGACGGCGAAGAGCGCGAGGACGACGGCGAGCGCGATGGCCCGGAACCGGCTGCGGCGCCTGGCCTCCTCGCGCCGCTCGGAGCGGCTCTCGGTGAACTTCAGCCAGTCGATGACGTCTTCGGACTCGCCGTTCTCCTCGATGAAGGAGAACTGTTCGGTGCGGTAGTCCCGCTCCCCCGCGGGCTCGTCCTCGACGCGGCGCTGGCCGGGCACGGCGAGCGGGGTCTCGGCGGGCGCCCCGGGGCCCTGGTCGGGCGCGGACTGTTGTCGGGGGATGCTCCACTGCTGGGTGGTGTCGACGGCGGGCTGCTGGCCCGTGTCGTATCCGTACGCGGCGGGGGCGTAGCCGGCGGCGTCGTAGCTGCCGGTGGCGTAGGGGTCGGGGGTGCCGTGGGTGTCGTAGCCGTACGGCTGGCCCTGGGCCTGCCCCTGCACCGGCTGGTCGTGGGGCTGCTGGGGCTGTTGCTGCTGCGCGTAGGGGTCGTAGCCGTACTGCTGTTGGGCGTACGGGTCGTACCCGGGGGGCTGCTGGGGCTGCTGATAGACCGGCTGCCCGTACTCGTCGTAACCGATGATCTGCGGAGGTGGGTAGTAAGGGTCGTACGGCTGCTGCTGGTCGTTCACCGGGGCCCCTCTCCGCGGCTCAGTCGCCGCGGTACAACTGGCGCTTGTCGATATAGCGCACGACACCGTCCGGCACCAGGTACCAGACCGGATCCCCCTGGGCGACCCTGGCCCGGCAGTCGGTCGAGGAGATCGCCAGCGCGGGGACCTCCACCAGGGAGACCTTGCCCTCGGGGAGTCCGTCGTCCGTCAGGTCGTGCCCCGGACGCGTCACCCCGATGAAGTGGGCGAGCGAGAACAGCTCGGTGGCGTCCCGCCAACCGAGGATCTGGGAGAGCGCGTCGGCTCCGGTGATGAAGAAGAGGTCGGAGTCCGCGTTGAGGACGTGCAGGTCCCGCAGCGTGTCGATGGTGTACGTCGGACCTGGCCGGTCGATGTCGATCCGGCTCACCGAGAACTGGGGATTGGACGCCGTGGCGATGACCGTCATCAAGTAGCGGTCCTCTGGCGGGGACACGGTCTTGTGGGTCTTCTGCCACGGCTGACCCGTCGGTACGAACACCACCTCGTCGAGGTGGAACAGGGCGGCCACCTCGCTGGCCGCCACCAGGTGACCGTGGTGGATCGGGTCGAACGTCCCGCCCATCACGCCGAGTCGACGACGGGCCGGGCCGGGGCCCGAGGCACCGGGCCCGGCTCCGTTGACCACTTCCTGCTCTCCCATGCGTGCAGAGCCTACTGGCACGTTCGTGCGGACGGCCCGGTCGGGACTCAGCGGTCCCGGTTGAAGCGGGTCGTGATCCACAGCAACAGGAGCAGCGCGGCGAGGGCGCAGGCGCCGATCAGGAGCGGGCTCAGGCTTTCGTGGCCGCCACCCTCGGCAAGGGTGACCAGGTCGGCAGCGGTGCTTGTGAGGCTCATCTTCAGCGGGACCAATCGATCGGTTGCGGGGCGGAGAGACTTCGGGCACATCGTATGCGGGCGGGTCGGGCACGCTCACGCCGACTCAGACGTTGTCGTTGTCACGGTGCCGTCCAGACGGTGCCGGCGGGTGGGGAGCGGGCGGGGCGACCGGTGGGTTCCGGGGGGCCAACACCCTTCGGGGAGCGGCGATCCGGAGTTATCCACAGGCTTCGGCAGCCCTGGACGCCAGCGCCTAGGCTGGATGTCGTCAGGGGGGCGAGCCGTCCGTTCGCACATCCGTCGCATCCGCACGGACGTACACGAGCACCATCACACGCACCATCGGTTCACACAGGGGGCTGGAATGACCGAAAGCAGTCAAGACAACGTGCCGAGCAGGCAGCGCCGGCGCTTCCCGGGCATCTCCTCCCGGGCGTACGAGCATCCCGCGGACCGCTCGGCGCTGGTCGCCCTGCGCAAGCTCAGCGGCTTCGACACCGTCTTCAAGGCGCTGAGCGGACTGCTGCCGGAGCGCAGTCTGCGCCTCCTCTTCCTCTCCGATTCCGTTCGGGTGAGCGACGCCCAGTTCGCCCATCTGCACGCCATGTTGCGGGACGCCTGTTACATCCTCGACCTGGAGAAGGTCCCCGCGATGTACGTGACGCAGGACCCGCGTCCCAATGCCATGTGCATCGGTCTGGACGAGCCCATCATCGTGGTGACCACGGGCCTGGTGGAGCTGCTGGACGAAGAGGAGATGCGGGCCGTCGTCGGCCACGAGGTGGGCCACGCCCTGTCGGGCCACTCGGTGTACCGCACGATCCTGCTCTTCCTGACGAACCTGGCGCTGAAGATCGCCTGGGTGCCGCTGGGCAATGTGGCGATCATGGCCATCGTCACGGCACTGCGCGAGTGGTTCCGCAAGTCGGAGCTGTCCGCGGACCGCGCGGGGCTGTTGGTGGGACAGGACCTCCAGGCGTCCATGCGCGGTCTGATGAAGATCGCTGGCGGCAACCACCTCCACGAGATGAACGTGGACGCCTTCCTCAAGCAGGCCGAGGAGTACGAGGCCGGCGGCGACCTGCGCGACTCCGTGCTGAAGATCATGAACGTGCTGCCCCGCTCGCACCCGTTCACCACGGTCCGTGCCGCGGAGCTGAAGAAGTGGGCCGACAGCCGCGACTTCCAGCGCATCATGGACGGCCACTACCCCAAGCGGGACGAGGACAAGGACACCTCGGTCACGGACTCCTTCCGCGAGTCCGCCTCCCACTACGCCGACACGGTGCGCACCAGCAAGGATCCCCTGATGAAGCTGGTCGGCGACATAGCCGGCGGCGCGGGCGACCTCGGCGGCAAGCTCCGCGACAAGTTCACGGGCAACGGCAGCCGCGGCGCAGCGTCCGAGGGCAGCAAGGACGCCGGCAGCTCGGACACCAGCGGCAAGGGCACCGAAGGCAAGGACACTGGCGGTTCGGGAGGCAGCGGCTCCGGCAGCCAAGGCTGACGGCCCCCTTCCTCACTCCTCACCCCGGCCCCGTCCCTCCCTCGTTCCCCTTCCCCTCTCCCCCTCTTCCCATCGATCCGGGGCGCCCGGCCCCTGCTCTGGCTTCGCTCCGCGGGCCTGCTTCGGGCCGGGCCGGGCCGGGCGACGGTGGGGGCGTCGTCAAGGGCGCGAGGGGCGTGAAGGGGACGGTTGGGCTGCCGGGGAGAGCGAGCCGCAGAGCGCCGTCGTCGGCTCGGCCGTGGTGTACGGATCCGTCCCGGCCGGGACCCCGAGGGTCGCTCGTTGGCCGGCGAGCAGGGGCCGCAGGGTGCCGGAGCCGTCTTGCGTGCAGCTCTGGGGGCCCGCCTGGATGTTGCTGGAGAGGAGTTCGGCCCGGCGGTGCGGCAGGTCGTCGTGGTCGAAACGGAGCCGTATCTCCCGGCGTACGACGAAGAGGGAGGCGCCCCGGTTCGCCGAATCCGCCCGCTGCCCTGCGCCCGTCGAGCCCGCCAGCTCCGAGCCCGGCTGGCGTCCCGGGTCCTGTTGTCCTGCCGGGGCGGCCTGGGGCTCCGCGGAGGGTCCCGTCGGGTCGGCCGTCGTCGCGGGGCCCGGGGGCGGGGTCGCGCCGGGGGGTTCGACGGGGCGCAGGGCGTAGGTGAAGGAGTGGTTGGAGGTCACCTCCAGGGTGTCCGAGCCGGCCGTGGAGTAGCTGAGCGCGCCCTCGACCCGGACCCCGGGGTCGGCCAGCGCGACCTTCGCCGGGTCGAAGCGGACCAGCCAGCCCGTGGCCGCGTGGTGGCCGTCGGGCGCCGGGGTGGCCATGCTCCGGTCGAACTGCTCGAACTGGTCGGGGTCGAGCAGGACCCGCACCGGGCGGACCGCCCCGCCCGTGAGCACCTCCGGATAGAGCGAGGAGACCACGAGGTAGTTCTTGGCGATGGTGAGCGCGGCCAGCACGTCGCTCTCGGAGAAGCTCCCGGTGCGACGGGCACCGGGCAGGGTGATGCCGGAGGCGCCGATGCGGTGCTGGGCGGCGGGACTGTGCCGGAACAGTTCCTCGGGGGTCCCGCCGGGCACGGGGCCGGAGGGGACGAGCGGGATCATCGAGATCCGCAGGGGATCGGCCCGCTGGCTGGCCGGGGAGCGGTGGGGGTGGCGTACGCCCAGGTAGATCACGGTGCCGAGGGCGATCGCGATCAGCAGCGCGAGGACGAGGGCGGAGGGGGCGCCGCCGTTGCGACGGGGGGTGCCGTGCCAGGACGGCAGGGTGCGGACGGCACGGGCGGGGCTGCCCAGGCGCTCCCGCGCGGAGTACTCCTGGAGCCGCGCAGCGCGTACGAACGATTCGTCGAAGACGACGGATCGGTACTCGTCCTCCCCGTCGCCGGGAGGCCCCTCGGGTGTCCCTCCGGGGGTCTCCCCGGGCGGGTCTCCGCGCCCAGCCATACTTTCAGGGTAGGTCTGCCGGCCGTTCAGTAAACGCGCCTTCGCAGGGCAAAGTTTGACGGTACGTCACTCCCGGCACCGATGGTGCACCGGCGTTCGGCCCGCGGTCCAGGTCAGGGGGTGCGCGGGTCCGTCGGGAGCGGTGTGGCGGGGCGGTCGGGCGCCGCGGAGGAGACGGCCACGCGGTCACGCAGGGCGTTCGGGTCGGCGGCGGAGCCGGGCGGGCCGGGGGTGCCGGCGCCCGGGGCGGGGTTCGACCGGGTGCTGTCGACGCCGGTCGTCGCGGGCGTCGGGACCTGGTCCTGGCGGTTCCCGGCGGCGCCCCGGTAGACCGCGGTGAAGGCCAGGGCGACCATCCCGATCCCCATCAGCAGGGCCAGCACCCAGGCGACCGGCCGGTGCCAGCGGGCGGTGCTGCGGTAGGGCCGCAGCGCGCCGTCGTAGGGGCTGTAGTTGGCGGACCAGCCGTCGTCGGGGGCGCGGGGGCGGTCGTACGCTGCGTACCCGTCCGGGTAGTGCTCGTCGTCCGGGGCGCCCATCCCGGCGCCGGCGCGGGCCGCCTCGGCCTCCGCCCTGGCCTGGGCCGCGGCCAGCAGCCGCTCGACGGCGGTCGGCTCGTGGACCTTGGCCGACCTGACGAAGTCCTCGTCGAACACCACGGAGGCGAAGTCCTCGTCCGCGCCTCCGCGGTCGTCGTCAGGCTCCCAGCCGTCCGGGAACGGCCTGCCCCCCACGTCGTCCGGCACGCCTTCAGAGTAGACCTGGGCGATGGGTTTGGGCAGACGGCGGAAGAAGTCCGCCGCGGCCGTGGCCGACACCCACCCGTACCGGACCCGTACCGGTGCCCCCGCTCCCCCGCCCGGCGGACCGCGGCGGAGGGCGCCCGGAGCGCCCCGGGGCCGTCAGCGGGTGTGGCCGTCGCCGGTCACGATGTACTTCGTGGAGGTCAGCTCCGGCAGCCCCATCGGCCCCCGGGCGTGCAGCTTCTGTGTCGAGATGCCGATCTCCGCGCCGAAGCCGAACTGGCCGCCGTCCGTGAAGCGGGTGGAGGCGTTCACCGCGACCGTGGTCGAGTCCACCAGTTGGGTGAACCGTCGGGCCGCCGCCTGCGAGGAGGTCACGATCGCCTCGGTGTGGCCGGAGGACCACAGCCGGATGTGGGCCACCGCCGCGTCCAGCGAGTCCACCACGGCCGCCGCGATGTCGTACGAGAGGTACTCGGTCTCCCAGTCGTCCGGGGTGGCCTCGACGACCGTGGCCTTGCTGTCGGCCGCGTACCCCAGCACCCGCTCGTCGCCGTGGACGGTCACCCCGGCCTCGGCCAGCGCGTCCAGCGCCCGCGGCAGGAAGGCGTCGGCGATGTCCCGGTGCACCAGGAGGGACTCGGCGGCGTTGCAGACGCTGGGCCGCTGCGCCTTGGAGTTCACCAGGATCGACACCGCCATGTCGAGGTCCGCGTCCGCGTCCACGTACACGTGGCAGTTGCCCGTGCCCGTCTCGATGACCGGGACGGTGGACTCCGTCACGACGGTCTGGATCAGCCCGGCGCCACCGCGCGGGATCAGCACGTCCACCAGCCCGCGGGCGCGCATCAGCTCCTGCACGGAGTCCCGCGACTCGCCGGGGACGAGCTGCACCGCGTCCGCCGGCAGCCCCGAGCCGCCGACCGCGTCGCGGATGACCCGCACCAGCGCGGTGTTGGAGGAGTACGCCGAGGAGGAGCCGCGCAGCAGGACGGCGTTCCCGGACTTGAGGCAGAGGGCGGCGGCGTCCACGGTGACGTTCGGCCGGGCCTCGTAGATGATCCCGACGACGCCGAGGGGGACGCGGACCTGCCGCAGGTCGATGCCGTTCGGCAGGGTGGAGCCGCGCACCACCTCGCCGACCGGGTCGGGCAGCGCCGCGACGTCCCGCACGTCGTGCGCGATGGCCCGCACCCGCTCGGGGGTGAGGGTCAGCCGGTCGACGATCGACTCGCCGGTGCCCGCCTCCCGGGCCCGGGCGACGTCCTCGGCATTGGCCGAAACGATCTCGTTGGCACGGACCTCCAGGGCGTCCGCGATCGCCAGCAGCGCGTCGTCCTTCGCCGAACGCGGCAGGGGCGCGATGTCGGCCGCGGCGGCGCGGGCACGGTAGGCGGCCCGGGCGACCGGGGAGAGGTTGTCGTACGGCGAGAGCGGCGATGACGTCGTCATACCCGCAGGGTAGTGCGCCGGGCGGAACGACCCCTCCCACATCCCGCACTCCGAGACGCCCCCGCGGACCGCCCCCGCACCGCGACGGGGCCGTGCGATCCACGACGGACCCCGCATGAGCTGGCAAGAAGCCAGGAGCACAGCTGCTAGAAGGGGTGGATGCCGACCGGGGACGCCGGTGGCGGACCGTAGCCCTCCGCGATGCGCTGGTGATACGTCTGGCGGTCGATGACCTCCAGGCCGACGATCGTCCACGGGGGCAGCTTCGCCGACGAGCGGTGCTCGCCCCACAGCCGCAGCGCCACCGCGGCGGCGTCGTGCAGGTCGCGGGCCTCTTCCCAGTAGCGGATCTCGGCGTGGTCGTTGGCGTACCGGCTGGTCAGCAGGAACGGATGGTCGTGCGCCAGCTGCTCCAGCCCGCGTCGGACCTCGGTGAGCGGTGCCGTCGCCCCGGAGACGCTGAGCGTGATGTGCCACAGCTTCGACTGGCTGCCCTCGTCCCCGCCGCCGCCTTCGTCGCGCTGGTCGTCGCGGGGGCCGCCCCCGGACGCGTCGACGCTCGTCAGGGTCCGCTCGGACCGGGCCTTGGCCACGCCCCTGGCCGTGACCGTGGCCGCTGCGGCGTCGAGGGCCGCGGACCGCTCCCCGCCCGCCAACCCGCGCAGACGGGGGACGCCATCGTTCCCTCGGGACAAGTCCCCTGGGCGCGCTCGTGTCACCAGCGGCCTCCTGTTTGCATGTGTCCTGGTGCCCTGCCCTGGCCGCGCCCCGGCGCGCGGCGGGACCCCCGTCCGACCCCCCAACAAAGTTGACCAGTCCCGGACGGGACGTGGGGCGGTTTTAGTAAAGGTCCCTGTTGGTTGACGGCAGTTTCAGCCGATTCAGGGGTGCAGGACGACCAGATCGTCCCTGTGTACGACCTCTCTCTCGTATGCCGGACCGAGTTCCTGTGCGAGGTCGCGGGTGGAACGGCCGAGGAGTCGGGGAAGCTCCTTGGCGTCGAAGTTGACGAGCCCGCGGGCCACGGGACGGCCCGCCGCGTCGCGCAGCTCCACCGGGTCCCCCGCGGTGAACTCGCCCTCGACGGCCGCGATCCCGGCCGGCAGCAGCGACTTGCGGCCCTCCACGACCGCCCGCACCGCGCCGTCGTCCAGGACCAGGGCGCCCCGCGGCGTGGAGGCGTGGGCGAGCCACAGCAGCCGGTCGGCGGAGCGCCGGCCGGTGCGGTGGAAGTACGTGCCGGTGGCGCGGCCGGCGAGGGCGTCGGCGACGCTGACCGCGGAGGTGAGGACGACGGGCACCCCGGCGGCGGTGGCGATCCGGGCCGCCTCCACCTTGGTGACCATGCCGCCCGTGCCGACGCCCGCCCGGCCCGCGCTGCCGATCTGGACGTGCGCGATGTCGGCGGGGCCGCGCACCTCGTCCACCCGGGTCGCGCCCGGCTTCGCCGGGTCCCCGTCGTAGAGCCCGTCCACGTCCGACAGCAGGACGAGCAGGTCGGCACGGACGAGGTGGGCGACGAGGGCCGCGAGCCGGTCGTTGTCGCCGAACCGGATCTCGTCCGTGGCCACGGTGTCGTTCTCGTTGATCACCGGGACCGCGCCCATGGCCAGGAGCTGGTCCAGGGTCCGGTAGGCGTTGCGGTAGTGGGCCCGGCGGCTGGTGTCGTCGCCGGTGAGCAGCACCTGGCCGACGCGTACGCCGTACCGCGCGAAGGACGCGGTGTACCGGGCCACCAGCAGCCCCTGGCCGACGCTGGCGGCGGCCTGCTGTCGGGCGAGGTCCTTGGGGCGGCGGGCGAGGCCGAGCGGGGCGAGCCCGGCGGCGATCGCCCCGGAGGAGACCAGCACGATCTCCTTCTCCCCACCGCTGCGGACCTTGGCGAGGACGTCGACGAGGGCGTCCACCCGGTCGGCGTCGAGTCCGCCCGACGCGGTGGTCAGGGAGGACGAACCGACCTTGACGACGATCCTGCGGGCCTGCACTACCTGCTGTCTTGCCACTGTCACAGCCCGAATCTATGCCAGGCCGCGACCTCGGCGCCCCGGCATTTCATCCGCTGGACACGGCAGGGCACGGCAGGGCACCGCGGCCGGACGCGCACGGGAACGCCCGGGGCCCGTGGAGAGTGACTCCCCACGGGCCCCGGGCACATCCGTACGACCGCGCCTCAGCGCGCCAGCCGCGCCTCCGCGCCGTTGTTCTCGTCGGTGTCGCTGCCCTCGGCGCCCTCGGCGCCCTCGCCGCGTTCGGCGCCGGTGTCGCGGGGCGCGCGGGCGGCGGTGCCCGGCAGCAGCGGTGCGCCCGCCTGCTCGCCGATGCGCTGTTCCACCCGCCGGTTGCGGGCCTCGGCGACGGTCTGGAGCGTCCGTACGGCCGCGTTGAAGCGCTCCATCGAGGTGGGGCGGTCCGGCCCGAGGAGGTACTGCTTCAGCTCGCGCCGGGCGCCCGCCTGGGAGTCCCGCCCCGGGGAGGCGACCGCGGCCAGCAGCTTGTCCAGGTCCTGCGCGCCGTTGGTGAGGACGACCGCGGCCCGCGCCGCGGTGTTCTGCTGCTGGAACTCCTCGGTGCCGACGCCCGCGGAGTCCGTCACGGCGTAGGGCTTGCCGCTGGCCATGAAGTCGGAGACGACGCTGGAGATGTCGGAGACCATGGCGTCGGCCTCGTTGAAGCAGTCGTACAGCCGCGGCTCGGGGCCGGTCACGATCCGATGCTCCCACCAGCCGACCGAGCGCCAGTACGCGTCGTTCCACGCGGACCGCAGCGCCGCGATGCGCGCCAGCTTCACCGGGTCGGCCAGCGAGACGCGGGACTGCTCGGCCTCGTCGCCGCCGGCGCGCCCCGGCTTGGTCAGCGCGGCCAGCTCCGCCTCGACGGCGGACAGCTCGGTGCGCGCCTTCTCCCGGTCCGACGCGGACGCGGCGACCTCGGCGGCCCAGCGCGGGTCGGTGCCGCGCTCGGCCGCGGCCTTCTTCACCATGGCCACGATGCGCTCGTGGACGGCCTTGGCCTCCTTCTTGCGGATGCCGGTGAAGGGGTGCGGCTTGTAGACGAGGCGGACCGGCTGCTCCGCGGTCAGCAGCCGGCGGACGATGTTCTCGCCGGCGAGCAGCAGGGAGGTGTTGCCCGGGTTGTCGTCCCAGCCCTCCCAGGTGGGGGCGTACAGGACGGTCGGGACGGGGTTCTTCGGGGTGCCCGTCCAGGTCTGGATGGGGGCGAGCTGGGGGCGTCCGACCTCGACGAGGTCCTCGTCCCGCACGCCGACGTCCGCGAGGGCGTACCGGTCGCGGCCGGCGCGGCCGGCCGTCCACACCTCGTCGTACGCCTTGCTGAACGGGTTGACGCTGGCGAGCTTGTCGCTGTCGCCGTGGCCGATGAAGACGTGCTTCATGCCGGGCTGGCGCAGCATGTGGATGTTCTTGCCGACGTTGGCGGGGTAGAGCGCGACGCGGACCGTGGACAGGTCCAGGTTCATGGTGTGGGTGCCGCCGGGGACGCAGAGCACCGGCACGGTGGTCACGTTCAGCTTGGGCACCAGGTCGCGCTCGCGCATCAGGATCAGCGGGCGGCCGTCGACCTGCTCCATGGTCTCCAGCCACATGTTGACCTGGTACGCGGACTCGCTGCCGCCGGAGAAGTACAGGACGACGGTGGGGCGGTACTCGCGCAGCCAGGTGTTGACGGCCTTGAGCACGGTGGCGGCGGGCGGCACGCGGCGGTTGCGCAGACAGGGCACCAGGACCGCGGTGTAGAGCAGTCCGAAGGCGACGCTGAGGGCGACGCCGGCGTATCCGACGAGGTACGTGCCGGTGGCGGCGGCGACCAGGACGCCGACCATGGCGGGCAGGTCGAGGTGGAGCATCTTCTCCGCGGAGCGGCGCATCAGCAGCCGCGGCGGGGCGTCCGGGATCCGTACGCCGTGCAGGTCCACGTTGCGGGTGACGACCGGCAGGGTGCGGCGCAGCCTGATCAGGGTCGTCAGCGCGCCGTGCGGGGCCTGGAGGCCGTAGAAGACGAGGAAGCCGGCGACCGCGGTGTAGAAGAGCGAGGTCTCGGCGAGCCCTTCGCGGGCGAGCAGCAGCACGACCAGGAGCTGGCGCAGCAGGAAGCGGATCGGGAGGCCGACCCGGACCTTGTTGAGGCGGTTGATCAGATAACTGCCTCTGTGGTGCAGGTAAGCGTCCGCCGCGTAGGTCACGGCGGCCGCGCCCACGAAGACCGGGACGCTCGGCAGGAGCGCTCCGAGCAGGGCGGCGGGGTAGCCGAGTCCGATGAGGAGGGCTGCGACCAACTCGGACTTGCTGCCGACGCGTACCAAACGAATGACGGTCGAAATCACGGGGAACCTGCTCCAAACGGTGCGGGTCGATCTCACACGAGCACAAGCAAATGAGGCGGAGGACGGGGGTGGCGGGGGACGCGGTTAACGACCCGGGGTGCGATAGGGAGTGGAGTAAGGAGCGGCGTCTGGTGCGGTCGATCGCAAGGCGCCGACAGGCCCTGGGGCGTTCCGGCAACGCCGGGAGTGGCCGTGCCGGACGCCGCGACGCCGCTCCCTATCGCACCCCGGGTCGTAAGGCGTCACATGTCCCCCTCGCGGTCGAGGACCGCGGCGAGCGCCTGCTCGAAGCCGGACGCCTCGCTCGCACCGCGGGTCGGGTCCTGCTGGCGCACGTCGATGACGTGCCCGGTCAGGTCCGACAGCAGGACGTCGAGCGAGCTCCGGGCGACCGCCTCGGAGGAGAGCAGGCTGCCCGCCGGCTCGGTGCCGAACGCCTTGGTGCGCATCGGGGTCGCGGTGCGCTCGGGGTTGACGCAGTTGACCCGGATGCCGTCGGCGGCCCACTCGTCGGCGAGGGCCTGGGTGAGGTTCACCATGGCGGCCTTGGTGGAGGAGTACAGGCTGTACTCGGCGCGACCGCGGGTGTAGCTGGAGGAGGTGTACAGGAGCAGCTGCCCCTTGGTCTCCGCCAGGTACTTGTAGGAGGCGCGGGCGATCTGGACCGGGGCCAGGTAGTTGACCTGGAGGGCTTCCAGGATGGTGCTGTTGTCGGTCTCGGCCAGCTTGCCGATGCGCAGGACGCCCGCGGTGTTGATGACGTGGTCGATGCGACCGGTCTCGGCGTAGGCGCGGGAGAGGGCGTCGTCGACGTGCTCCGGGTTCTCCACGTGGGTGCCGGTGGTGGAGCGGCCGAGGGCGTACACCTTGGCGCCGTACTTCTCGGCCAGTGCGGCGATGTCGGCGCCGATGCCGTACGAGCCGCCGAAGACGACGAGTGTGCGGCCGTCGAGCAGCTCCCGGTAGGCGGCCTCGTCGGCCTGGGCGGGGGCGGCGGTGGAGGCGAGCTGGAAGAGCTTGTCGGCGATGAAGACGTCGACCGGCTGGGTGACCTTCATGTTGTACTCGTCGCCGGCGACGACGTGGATCGGCACGTCCGGCAGGTACTTCAGCACCACGGAGCAGTCGTCGGTGGCCTGGAAGTTGGGGTCGCCGGCGGCGACCTCGTACGCCCGGCGGATGGTGGACAGCTTGAACGCCTGCGGGGTCTGGCCGCGGCGGAGCCGGGAACGGTCCGGCACGTCGGTGATGAACTCGCCGTCCTCGCCGTGGGTGCGGGTGACGATGATGGTGTCCGCGGACGGGATCGCGACGTCCACGGCCTGGAAGCGGTCGAGCGCGTCGACGCAGTCCTGGATGACCCGCTGGGACAGCAGCGGACGGACGGCGTCGTGGAAGAGCACGTTCGGGTCCTCGCCGTCGGCGAGGCCCTCGCCGAGGGCGGCGATGGCGCGCCGGGTGGTCTCGTTGCGGGTCGCGCCGCCCTCGATGACCCGGCGGACCTTGGTGAGGCCGGCCTTGGCGACGATCCGCTCGACGTCCGGCACGAAGCCGGGCGCCATCAGGACGATGACCTCGTCGACGGAGTCGGCCTGCTCGAAGGTCGTCAGCGTGTGCTCGATGACCGCCTTGCCCGCGATCTTCAGCAGCTGCTTCGGGATCGCGAGTCCCACTCTTTGGCCGGTGCCACCCGCGAGCACGACTGCCGTGGTACGGGGCTTGGCTTCACGCGGTGCGGACACAGGGAGACCTACCTAGGAGGAAGTGGGGAACGGGGCGATGGTCGCACTCTGCGTGACCGTCTCGCAAGGTGAGTACGGCCCGACAAACACTATGAAGACACTGTGATTTCACACTGTGTACAACTGCGCCGTCATTTTCGTGGAGGGCTCGTGGAGCCGGGGCGCACGGAGAGTGACGATGGGAGTGGCGGAGGGCGGGGCCGGTCATCGGTCCTGCACCCTCATCAGGAGGCGGTTCGTGTCGTCGAAGGCGAGTCGCAGCTTGACCAGTCGCTGGTCCTGCCGCCGCAGCCGGCGGATCACCCGACGGGCGAAGAGCAGGGGGCGCTGCTTGTGCACCAGCACCTCGGGGTAGACGCGGACATCACTCTTCTGGACTACGTCGTCAAGGAGCCTGGCGACCTGCACGGGCTCGTGGTCCGGGGCGAAGCGCAGCCACAGCTCCCACTGCTCGTCGCCACTGCGCTGGAGGGCGGCGACGGACTCGCAGTCGATGACGGCGGAGAAGCCGCGGGTGCCCTCGCGGGTGCCGTGGAAGGTGATCTCGTCGCCCGAGGCGTCGGTGGCGTCCGGTGCAGCCGCGTCCGCGGTGGCCGAGGGTCTGCCGGTGCCCGCGCGGCGCAGCACCAGGGTGGGCTCGCCGGAGGGCTCGACGGGGCCGACGATCCGCCCGGTGAGCGCCAGCCGGCGCTCGACGACGGTGCTCAGCCGGCGCTCCAGGACCGTGACGTCACCGGACTCCACGTGCACCGGGCGCACCCAGGAGCGCAGCACCAGCCGGTGCTCGAACTGCTGGCGGTACGGAACGAGGTGGCGCACGCCGCAGTCCGTGCGCATCCGCTCGGCGACGTTCATCGCGCCGCGCTGGTCGACGGAGCGGGCGATGACCTCGGTGCGGCGGCCGGTGAGGGGGCTGTCGGTGTGGCACGTCCACACGCCGTCCGCGAAGTCCTCGCCGACGGGGACGACGGAGGTGCCGTTCGGCGCGAGGGGGTACGCCCGCTCCTCGGCCGCTCCCCCGTCGTGCGTCCACACCAGCTGGAGCCCGGGGTGCTTGAGCGCGGCGGCCTCGGGGGAGACGACGGTCACGGTCAGGGAGCCGTCCGCCTCGGCGACGCAGTCCGCGACCGGGGTCGGGGACGGTTCCGGGGAGGGGAGAGCTGAGGTCGAGGAGAGGAAGGAGCGGCTGCGCTGGGCGGAGCCGGCGCCGAGTTCGGCGAAGAGGTCCGCGTACTGCTTGGCGACGGCGGCGGGGTCGTAACGGCGGGAGTTGCGCAGGGCGGCCTCGGCCATGGTGCGGCGCAGCGACTCGTCCTCGATCAGCTTCACCATGGACGCGGCGAGGGCGGCGACGTCACCGACGGGGACCAGCAGGCCGTCCTCGCCGTCCTTGACGATCTCGCGGGGCCCGTAGTCGCAGTCGGTGCTGATCAGGGGCAGCCCGCAGCGCATCGCCTCGACGAGCGTCATGCCGAAGGACTCCTGGCGGGAGGTGGAGACCGCGATGGAGCCCTTGACCCACTCGGGCTCGATCGGCGAGCGCGGACCCATGAGCTGGACGCTGTCGTGCAGCCGCAGCCGGTGCAGCACGCGGCGGATCCGGTCCCGGTCCGGGCCCCAGCCGCAGATCCGCAGGGACCAGTCGGGGTGGACGGCGACGACCTTGGCGAAGGCCTTCAGCAGCACGTCGTACTGCTTCTCCTTGGAGAGCCGGCCGGCCGCGACGATCAGCTTCTGCGAGAGGTCGGCGGGGGCGAGGAGGGGCCCGGGGACGCTGTTGGGAATGCAGAGCAGTCGGGTGTCCGGCAGCGGCATCTGCTCGCGCCACACCGCGGCGTCGCCCTCGGAGACGGTCACGAAGGCGTCCATCGTCTCCAGGTGCGGGCGCAGCTCCTCCTTCAGCGCCGCCTTGTGGTGGTTGAACGTCATGTGCTCCTGGCCGATGAGCACCGCGTTCTGAGGGGCGAACTGGGCGAGGTAGGCGACGAGGCCGGGGCGGGTGCCGATGACGACGTCGGCGTCCGACTCGGCGTAGTGGGCGCGCACCCGCTCGTCGGTGAGCTTGCTGTACTCCTTGTAGCGGGCCTCGTGCCGGGGGAAGTGCTCGGCCGGCTTCTGGTGGTCCGGGTGCCCCTTCTCGTACGTCGGGGACTTGGGGCGGGTGTCGACCAGGTACGAGAGCTTGACGCGCGGGTCGATCGGGAACAACGGGACGTCGCGGTGCCGGAACGCCGAGACGATCTCCACCTCATGCCGGACGGCCAGCTCCTCGGCGAGGTTCACCGTGGTGCGGATGGTGCCGCCGATGCCGTAGACCGTGTGTATGAGGAAGGAGATCTTCATCAAGGCTCCGTTCGGTTTCCTGGGGCGGTGAAGCGGCACTGTCTCACGGCCGGCACCCCGGAATCACAACGTCCGCCGACGATTTGAGACCTGATAGTAAGACGCTCTTCGGACACCGAGAGTTTCCGTTCCGGGTCGGGAACTTTCACCCGTCGGTCACGAAACGGGCTCGGTACCCGATGCGCCCCGGGCCGGACTGTCGCCGTCCGACCCGGGGTGTTCACCGACGGTCGCCGCGCGCCCACCGGGCGTCGCGGCTGCCCGCGCAGCCTACTGGCTACTGGAAGGGGTCGAAGTCGTCGTAGGCGCGCTGGGCGTCGTCCCGCTCCGCGTCCCGGTCCCGGCGCCGCTGCGCGGACGGGCGCGGGGCGTCGAAGCGGTGGTCCTCGCCGCGCCGGCCGAGCATCTCGGCGCCCGCCATGACGGTGGGCTCCCAGTCGAAGACGACCGCGTTCTCCTCGGGGCCGATGGCGACGCCGTCACCCGCGCGGGCCCCGGCCTTCATCAGCTCCTCCTCCACCCCGAGGCGGGCGAGCCGGTCCGCGAGGTAGCCGACGGCCTCGTCGTTGCTGAAGTCGGTCTGGCGCACCCAGCGCTCCGGCTTCTCGCCGCGCACCCGGTACAGGTCCCCGTCCTCGCGGGTGACCGTGAAGCCGGCGTCGTCGACGGCCTTCGGACGGATGACGATCCGGGTCGCCTCCTCCTGGGGCTTGGCGGCGCGCGCCTTTGCGACGATGCCCGCGAGCGCGTACGACAGCTCCTTGAGCCCCGTGCGGGCCACCGCGGACACCTCGAAGACCTGGTAGCCCCGGGCTTCGAGGTCGGCGCGGACCAGGTCGGCGAGGTCCTGGCCGTCCGGGATGTCGATCTTGTTGAGCACGACCAGGCGCGGCCGGTCGTCCAGACCGCCGTACTGCCGCAGCTCCTCCTCGATGACGTCGAGGTCGGAGAGCGGGTCGCGGTCCGACTCCAGCGTCGCCGTGTCCAGGACGTGCACGAGCACGGAACAGCGCTCCACGTGCCGCAGGAACTCCAGGCCGAGGCCCTTGCCGCGGCTGGCGCCGGGGATCAGTCCGGGGACGTCGGCGACGGTGTAGACGGTGGAGCCGGCGGTGACCACGCCGAGGTTCGGCACGAGCGTGGTGAAGGGGTAGTCCGCGATCTTCGGCTTGGCCGCGGAGAGCACCGAGATCAGCGAGGACTTCCCTGCGGAGGGGTAGCCGACGAGGGCCACGTCCGCGACGGTCTTCAGCTCCATGACCACGTCACGGCTCTCACCGGGCTCGCCGAGCAGCGCGAAGCCGGGGGCCTTGCGGCGGGCGGAGGAGAGCGCCGCGTTGCCGAGGCCGCCGCGACCGCCCTGGCCGGCGACGAAGGTGGTGCCGTGGCCGACGAGGTCGGCCAGGACGTTGCCCTGCCCGTCCAGCACGACCGTGCCGTCCGGCACCGGCAGGACCAGGTCCTGGCCGTCCTTGCCGGAGCGGTTGCCGCCCTCGCCCGGCTGGCCGTTGGTGGCCTTGCGGTGCGGGCTGTGGTGGTAGTCGAGCAGCGTCGTCACGGACTGGTCGACGACGAGGATCACGTCGCCGCCGCGTCCGCCGTTGCCGCCGTCGGGTCCGCCGAGCGGCTTGAACTTCTCACGGTGAACGGAGGCACAGCCGTGGCCTCCGTTACCCGCGGCGACGTGCAGCTCGACGCGGTCCACGAAGGTGGTCATGGGATGTCCTCCAGGGTCACTGCCGGTTTCGGGGGCAGGGGCGGTCACACCGCTCACTGCCGGGATCTGCTTACTCGTAACACGCGAAGGGCGGACCCGCTTCCCCTACGGTTCCGGGATGCCCGGGTCCGGTAAGGGAAGTGAGGTCCGCCCTCGCGAAGAGAACCGTGTTACGGCGCCTCGATCAGATCGATCGCGTGGAACGCGTCGAAGATCGCGTCGATCAGAAGGATCGAATCAGGCGACCGGAACGATGTTCACGACCTTGCGGCCACGGAAACGGCCGAACTCGACCGCACCGGGCTGCAGCGCGAACAGGGTGTCGTCGCCGCCGCGGCCGACGCCCTTGCCGGGGTGGAAGTGGGTGCCGCGCTGGCGGACCAGGATCTCACCGGCGTTGACGACCTGACCGCCGAAGCGCTTCACGCCGAGCCGCTGAGCGTTGGAGTCGCGACCGTTCCGGGTGGACGATGCGCCCTTCTTGTGTGCCATCTCTCCTCAGTCCCTTACTTCGCAGCCGTGGGGATGCTGGTGACCTTGATCGCCGTGTACTGCTGGCGGTGGCCCTGGCGACGGCGGTAACCGGTCTTGTTCTTGTAGCGCAGGATGTCGATCTTGGCGCCCTTGTGGTGGTCCACGACCTCGGCCTGGACCTTGATGCCGGCCAGCACCCACGGGTCGCTGGTCACGGCGTCGCCGTCGACAACGAGCAGGGTAGAGAGCTCTACCGTGTCGCCAACCAGGGCGGTGGAAATCTTGTCAACCTCGACGATGTCGCCGACAGCAACCTTGTGCTGGCGACCACCGCTGCGCACGATGGCGTACACGCGGAACTCACTCTCGCTCGGAACGGAAGCCCCTGATGCCAGCCGTTCGCACGGGCCGGGGCCCGCGACCGTCCGGAATGGATGAGCGGCCTCTCCGGGCGGCGGCCGGGCCGGCCACCGGAGGAAGGTGCTCAGGAGCTGGCGTGCGTACAGACACGCCGACGGTCAAGGTTACGGGGCGCCCATGGGAGGGGTCAAACCGGGCCCCTGCGCCCATGGGAGCTGCCGTGGAGCGCCCCCGGGGCCGCCGACCTCGGAGTGGGGGTACCTCAGGGGCTGGGACGTATGCTCGCGGGGCGCGCGGGCGCCGTCCGCGCGCCCCGGCCACCGTCCCCTACCCGGAAGGCTTCACGTGAACTACAGGGTCCAGCCCACCGCCCAGGTCGCCGGCAGCGCCGAGATCGGCGCGGGCAGCAGCGTCTGGGAACTCGCGCAGATCCGCGAGGACGCCCGCCTCGGCGAGGGCTGTGTCATCGGGCGGGGTGCATACGTGGGCACGGGTGTCCGTATGGGTGATAACTGCAAGCTGCAGAACTACGCCCTCGTGTACGAGCCGGCGGAACTCGGTGACGGTGTCTTCATCGGCCCCGCTGTGGTCCTCACCAACGACCACAACCCCCGCTCGGTCGACCCCGGGTTCCAGCAGAAGCGAGGCGGGGACTGGGAGGCCGTCGGCGTGAAGATCGCTGATGGCGCGTCCATCGGCGCGCGCTCGGTCTGCGTGGCCCCGCTGGAGATCGGCCGCTGGGCGATGGTCGCCGCGGGCGCCGTGGTCACCAAGGACGTGCCGGACTTCGCCCTCGTCGTCGGCGTGCCCGCCCGCCGGGTCGGCTGGGTCGGACGCGCGGGCGTGCGCTTGGTGGAGCGGGACGGCGAGCCGGGCGTCTGGGAGTGCCCGCAGACGGGCGAGGTGTACGAGGAGAAGGACGGCGAGCTGGCCGAGCGCACCGGGTGAAGGGCCCGCCCGGCGGCGGGGCAGGCCCCGCCGCCGCGATCCCATTCGACCACGTCTCGGTCCCGCGGTCCCTGGGTCCACCGCCCGCGCAGCAGCTCCCTGTCCTCACACAGCCCCGAAATGGCAGCAGACATGCCTCCTAGCGAAATACGGACACCCGGCACGGACGCTCACCACACCGTCCCGGAACCCGCCCCGGCGACACCTGCGAAAACGCCGGAGCCCCACCGCCAGACCAGGGAGAGTCCCGCCCGGCTCTACGCCCTCGACGGGCTCCGCGTCATAGCCGCCCTGGCGGTTCTCCTGTTCCACTTCACCGGCATCGACAAAGCCACCGACGTCAACTGGGGGGAGAACCCCCGGTATCTGTTCCCCGAGCTGTTCCCTGTGACCAAGTACGGTTCCTACGGGGTCCAGCTGTTCTTCATCATCAGCGGCTTCGTCATCTGCCTCTCGGCGTGGAACCGCACCCCGGGCCAGTTCGTCAAGGCCCGCTTCCTGCGGCTCTTCCCCGCCTACTGGTTCTCCGTGGTAGTCGGCCTCCTCGTGTGGCGACTCGGCCCCGGCACCGATCGCGCCACGCCCACCATCAGCGATTCACTGACCAACCTGACCATGTTCCAGGTGCCCATGGACGCCGTGCACGTCGTGGGCTCGTACTGGACGCTGTGGATCGAACTCTGCTTCTACCTGGTCTTCCTCGTCGTCCTGTGGAAGGAGGTCAACTACCAGCGGGTGTACGTCTTCGCCTGGTCCTGGCTGCTGTTCTCGGTCTTCGCCCAGCAGAAGTCCACCGGGCTGCCCATCATGTCGACCATCGCCCCCGCCATGAGCACCGCACTGTTCGTCGCGGGCATCGCCATGTATCTGATGTACCGCTTCGGACCTGATCTGAAGCTGTGGCTGTTGCTCGGCGGAAGCTGGCTGATCATGCAGAGCGACCTGATGGAGCACGCCGTCAACCTGCGGGACAACCGTGGCTTCGACCGCGACCCCTGGGTCGCCCTCGCCCTGGTCACCAGCTTCTATCTCCTCGTCCTCGCCATCGCGCTGCGCAGGCTGGACCGGGTGAACTGGCGCTGGCTGACCCCTGCAGGGGCGCTGGTCTACCCGCTGTACCTGCTGCACGAGGAGCTAGGCTGGGCCGTGATCAGGAAGCTGTACGGACCGCTGGGCCCCTGGGCGACCCTGCTCACGACCATCGGTGTCCTGCTGTTGCTCTCCTGGCTGGTGCACCGTTACGTGGAGCGCCCGTCAGTGGGCTGGCTCAGGAAACGGCTCTGAGCACTCCGCGAAGGCCCGGCCACATGGGGAAGGGTCCCGCGCCGATGGCCTGCATCCCACAGATCGACCGTCACGCCGAACCGTTGCTTGAGGGCGAGCTGCAGTTCGGTGGTCTCCACCGAGCTCAGCCCCAGCTCCGTGCG